>CANQZO010000070.1 GCA_947628355.1 Candidatus Gastranaerophilales bacterium
TTATATTAAAAGTGAATTTTTGGGTGAAACTTCAAGTCAATCACTGGGTCATGGAATTGTTAATCGCACAGATAGGGTTCTCGTAACAAATTTTGATGCTGATCATCAAACAGTTTATTCATATCAAACCGATAACAATTATTCTGACTGGTCAAGATATGACTGGGATTAAATATTAACATTTTAGATTACATGTTGCATTATTTTGAATAAAATATTAATATATTTTTATGCAACAAACGGATGAATAATATTTTATGCAAGTTTTAAATGCCTCGGAAGTTTTTAAAAATATTAAAAATATTGATTTTGAAAAAGCAAACAGTATTGTAATTGATTTTTCAAATACTGAAAGTATTGATTTAAAAGCAATAAAAACTCTTTTAAACTTGCAAAAATTAGCATTATTAAACAATAAAACATTATCAATACAAAATGTTAATTCCGATGTAAATAAGTTATTAGATGTGACAGGGTTAAATAAAACATTTTTAAATATGACAACAAATCCGATAAAAAGCAGGCTTAATAAGTAATGCCTAATGAATTTTACATTGTTGCAACTCCAATCGGCAATCTTGCGGATATTACATTAAGGGCAATTGAAACTCTTAAGAATGTTGATTGTATTGCATGCGAAGATACAAGAGTAACAAAAATCCTTGCGCAAAAATACGGAATAACGGCTAAACTGTTTGATTGTCATAAATTTAATGAAAAAGAACGCAGTGAAAAAATATTAAATTTATTGGCTCAAGGGAAAAAAATTGCACTTGTGTCGGATGCGGGAACTCCTTTAATTTCAGACCCCGGAAGCGTTTTAATAGAAACTTTGCTAAAAAATAATGTAAAAATAACCGCAATCCCGGGAGCCTGCGCTGTTAGTACATTTTTAAGCCAACTGCCAAGAAATAGTGAGGATTTTGCTTTTATCGGATTTATTCCGAGAAATCAAAAACAACAGATTGAAATCTTAAATAAGTTTAAGCATACAAATTGTATTTTTTATGAATCCCCAAATCGTTTAATATCTACGCTTGAAAATTTGTCAATTAATTTCGGCGCTGATTTAAAAATTGCCGTTGCAAGAGAATTAACAAAAGTTTTTGAAGAAGTAAAAATAAATTCGGTTCAAAGTATTATTGAGTATTATCAAAAAAATCATCTAAAAGGCGAAATAGCAGTAATGGTATTTGAGCATAATAATGTTCAAAATGATGATGAAATAAAAGAGAAAATTAAACTGCTTAAAGAAGAACATTATTCCGCTAAAGATATTTCAATAATTATCTCTAAATTATACGGAATAAATAAAAATAAAGTATATAAACTGGCTTTAAATTAAGGTTTTGATACAAATTTACTGCTTTTTATATAAAATCTCCATTTAAGCTCGGCAGCTTGTTTTATTCCAATCCTCGTTGTTGTTATTATATTTTCATTATCCGGTTTTTCGCTGTATTCAATCCATAAAGGCGATTTATTTGAACAAATACTTATTCCGTTTAAATTTTTATCAATATTTAAGGCTTTGCATAATTTAGCCGGTCCGTTCGTATTTAGGCAATAATCATTTAACGGTTCAAGTGCACGGATTAAAACCGCTGCGCCGTAGCCTTTGCGCTCTGTTACAATATTTAAACAGTAGTGCATGCCGTAAGTAAAATAAACATAAGATATTCCGCCTGCTTCAAACATCGGAGAATTACGCTTAGTTAAACCTCGATACGCATGACATGAGGGCTCCTCTTGCGTATAGGCTTCAGTTTCAACAATTTTCCCCCTGAAAATTATTCCGTTTTGTAATCTTCTGCACAATACCATTCCGAGCAGGTTTTTTGCAGTTTCAAGCGTATTATCTTTATAAAAACTCTTATTTATAACTTTACCCATATTTATATTATATAACTAAAAAAGCCCTCAAAAGAGGGCTAAGTAACAAAGAAAAGGAAATTAATTAAGCAAGGTTTTGAAGTTTATCTTTCATGCCGTCAATATCTTCTTTTAACATCTTTTTGACGACATCATTTTGTGCATCTAACATTTTACAAACCGTTTCAATGTTTTTAACTTTATTTTCCAAGATAGTATCTGCATTATTTAAAATACTGCTTGTAACCTTTTGATAAGCGGCAAGAGGTGCGCTTGAACAGCCTTGCAATAAGTTTCCGATTAATGTAGTACCAAGTCCGAATGAGCCTAAATAAGGAGACATTGCCTGCAAAATACCGCCAAAACCTGACACAATACCAGCTGCAGGTAGTAAGAAACTGTCACCAAACCCGAAACCCGACGCTAAACCTGCCGTATAAGTCAACGCATTCATTGCTGTAGAACCTGCAATTTCGGATACGGAGGTTAAAGACGAAGCTCCGCCCGTTACTGCACCGATATCTGATGAGGTTGTTCCGAACCCTTGGACTATAGGACTTGCACCGCCCGTAAATCCGGAATATTGAGATAATGAACCTATACCAAATGCAGAATTTGATGCACTTGTGGAATTTGACGGAGCCCAGTATGACGTACCGGGGATATTAAGCGCTGTTCCGCCGCCCATTGTAGACATAAATGAACTTGGTGATATCATGCTTGCCAGTTTCCATAAAAAACTGCCTGCCGTACCAAAACCTGCACCGTCTGAAGCAGAACCGCTGACTGTTATATCTCTTAACAAGTCGTATGTTTCAAATAACATTGCTTTTGCGTCGCTGCTTAATGAACCATATTTGTTTGAAATTACCAAATAACTGTCATTCTTATAACTCATCTTCTACATTCCTTATCCTTGTGTTTATTCGTGTTTGCTTACTAACCTATGTTATATTTTATGAGAATGTTTTAAATGTTGCTTCAATATTATCATCTAATACTTTCTTAACAGCTTCTAACTCTGTTTGCAGTGCTTGCTGTTCCGTATCGATTTGATTTAATCTTAATTCAAGAACTTTATCTTCCTGCTGCAGTGAATCTGTTTGAGCATTTAAGTCTGCTATCATTTTGTCATACTCATCTTTGCTCATTGTATAATCTCTTAATGCAGCATCGTAGCCTTCTTGGTCATATACTCTTTCTGTATTAACCTCTGTTGAATTAAATAAAGTTAATCCGGTATTAGGATCTTTAGCAGATATTTTTGCAAAACGTCCGTTTGCATCAAGTTCTACTGTTGCACTTTGAAGTACTAAACTTTCAGTTACTTCTTTGTTGTCAGTGATATAAGAATTAATATCTACAGGTTGTTCTGCTTCTACTACCGTTTTATCTATATAATGTGTAACACCTTTATTATCTTGATAATAATATAATTTATCACCTTTTATTGTGCCTTCTCCATAAGTGTCATTGATTAATTTAATCATACTTTCACTGTTTTGAGCGTTAGCATGTAGTTCAAAAACGCCTTCCGGGGTATTTAAAGTATATGTTTTATTTCCTTCGGTCTCGGAAGATGATATAGTTGCATTGGAAAGTAATGTACCAACAGCTACATTCTTTTTGCTTGAACGTTCAACATTCATGTAATATGTTCCGTCATCATTTTGATAGTAATTTTTTATTAAATAATTACCATCATAACCTGCTGTATTGGACAATGAAAAGGAATAATTTGTTTCATAAAACTTTGTTGCATCAGGTGCAACAGGTACATCTAATGATAATAACTTACTGTATAAAGAGTTAACTTCTTCTGCCAGGGCTGTTCTTTGCTGGTTTACTTGTTGACCTTCATATTCTATGTTGGATTTTCTTGCCGTTATGCCTAGAAATCTTGCTTGTGAAGCTGCTAAACCCATTTTGTTTCTCCGTTTCTTGTTACTCTGAACATGATATCGGCAGGTTTTCCTTGAAACTTTAATTTTTTAATCTATTTTGTTAAGTTATGTTAAGATTATTAATCCGAAGAACACTATCGGAATTATTTTATTGGATATTCATACCTGATAGAGATTTAATGATTTTTTTTTAGAAGTCAAAAAAAAGAGGCCTTAGCCTCTTTTTAATTCTTTTTTTCTTCTTTCTTTTTATCAAAGAACTTGGCGCTTATTTTATTAGCTATAGGCGTAATAACAACAGGACCTAAGTATCTGTATATTATACCGAATATTACAATTGTTTTTAATTTGTTAATACCGGGTAAAATCTTGTTTGCTTCAGCCCTTGCTGCTAATGAATTAAATACATCATCCGTGGCATTTTTTACGGCTTCAGCAGCTTTTTGAACATCTCCGGCATTGTTGGAAACTGCATTTTTTATAGATGTTTGAACTTCGCTTAATTTATCAGGAGTTATTTGGAATGCTTTTAAATGCCCTTCTTTACCGACTATTCCTTTTAACTGCTCTCCTGCAAATTTTGCAACATTTTCAATGCCTGCTTTTAATTTTGCGGAATCAGTTTCTTTAACTGCATCAGCTACTTTCTTCGTTAAATCTTCACTTGCCGTTTCTTTTATTTTTGCACCTAATTTTGAATAAAAATCTTTATGGTTAACAAAATATTTTTCTGCTGCCTTGCTTACAAAGTTTGTAATTTTACCGTCCAGCAAATAAGCTCCTGCTGTTGATACTCCAAGTGTTAGAGCATCATTAATCAACATTTGCGGTTTTTGTTCTTTTTTTATTTTTTTGTTTCTAAGAGTATTTATCATATAAAATCCCGATAAGAAACAGCTTTCCGCAACCATTAAATGTGTAAATGATTTGTTTGAGTTACTAAACCATTTAATAAACTTTTGGAACCCGCCTTTTGCAGCTACTCCCTCATAGAAGTTAGATAACCCGTTTACTATCGGCTGAGGAACTATACCTTTAAATGCAGGATTAGCTTGAATATTATTCATCGCCGGCACGGTTTTTTTATTTGAATATTGCATCGGTGTTATACTATTTATTTTCATGATTAGCTACCCCCGAAAAAGATTGAAATAACTCTTTTTCTTTTTGTGTTTGAACATCAGTATAAGATAACAATTCATAAGGTGTTTTATGAGCTGCTTCTTTTGGTTTTTTACCTTTTTTGTTTAATCCTAAAAGTCCGAGTATAACAGGCACTAACGCAACCGTAATATTTGCTCTTATCGGCATAAATATCGGCTGGAATAATTTATCTATTACATTTTTAGCTGTTTTCGGATAATTATTTATTATTCGTTGTTCTTTTAAGGCTGTTTTTACCGTTTCAGTTAATTGAGGCGCTGTTTGTTCTATTTTATGAATAAATTTTTCTTCGGCGCCCTTACCTGCTTCCTTAAATATTTCTAAATTTAAAGAAGATTCGCCGCTGACCAGATTTTTAATTTGATTGGAAATTTCAGCTTCTTTACCGCTTGCAATTAATTCATCTTTAAGCGATTTCAATGCTTCAACACCTTTTTTGACAGCGTCTGCAGATTTTTGTTTCATTTCTTCGGGCATTTTAAATGAGCCTCTGCCATTTGCTGCAGAAGCGGCTGCCGCTATAACCGTTCCGATTAAAGCAGTTACACCTAAACCTACCACACCGGAGGAAATTGATTTCGCTGCTTGATATGAACATTTTTCCTTATCTTCTTCCGATTTTGCCGTTGCCATAATTGTTAACGGTCTTAATCCGCAGGTAATTATAATGGCGAAGAGCGCTTCTGCTACCAGCGGATTTTTTGATGTAAATTCAGCCGCTTTATGAAGCAGAGGAATTCCGCCTTTAAAACTCGCACGACCATTGGAATTTAATCCAATGGTCGTGTTTATTTGTTCATTATTACTCAATCTTTTTTTTGCACTCTCATAATACGCATTCATGCTTCCGCCGCTTGACGAGTGCTCGGCCGCCCTGCCTTTTAAATACCCTGTATTCATTGCGATAGAACTAATTTTCATATTCTCTTTCCATACACTCTACATTTATTTAAAATCTTCTAAAAAAATATTTTGCTATCTTGAAGTCTTGATTATAACAAAAATTTCCATGACTTATCAGTTTTTTATTTTTTAATAATTTAAAATAACTGTATTTTCTACACTTTTATTGCTTTTTAAGAAATTTGCAAAACTTTACAATTTATATATTTATGTATTTTATTCCGATTTTTTGTAATGTTTCATGATTATATTGATTTCTTCCGTCAAATATAACTTTATCCTTTAACTTTAATTTTATTGTTTCAAAATCGGGATTTCTAAATTCGTTCCATTCTGTTAATAATATAAGTGCGTCAGCATTATCTAATGCAGAATAGGAAGATTTTGCATATTCAATTTTATCTTTAAATATATATTTTGCATTTTCCATTGCCTGCGGGTCATAGCAATTTATTGCAGCACCTTGCTCAATCAGTGCGTTAATAATATCAATAGAGGGTGCTTCTCTCATATCATTTGTTTTAGGTTTAAAAGACAATCCCCACAGCGCAAATGTTTTACCTTTTATATTGCCGTTATAAAAAGCTATTATTTTATTTATAAATATTTTGCGCTGATTAATATTTACATCTCTTACAGCTTCAAGCATTCTGCTGCCGCAGCCGTTTTCTTTTGCCGTGGCTATAAGTGCATTAACATCTTTAGGGAAACAGCTTCCGCCAAAACCTATTCCGGGAAATAAAAATTTATTGCCTATCCTTGTGTCAGATGATATACCCAACCTTACTTGTTCAATATCTGCCCCGACTTTTGAGCATATATTTGCAATTTCATTTATAAAAGAAATTTTTGCCGACAAGAACGCATTAGCCGCATATTTTGTCATTTCTGCAGATTTCACATCCATTATCATTATTCTGTTATTTGTTTTAAAATAAGGAGAATATATATCCCGCATTATTTTTAACGCTTTATCCGAGTCTGAACCTATTATTACTCTGTCGGGTGATAAAAAATCATCAATAGCACTTCCCTGCTTTAAAAATTCGGGGTTTGAAACTATATCAATCGGAACATTGGTTATATCTTTTATTATTTCCTTTAATTTATCCGCAGTACCTACGGGAACTGTTGATTTATTAACTATTACTTTATAATCCGTGCTGTTTTTTGCTATTTCTTTTATAACCTCAATAACCGCATTCAGATTGCAGGAACCGTCTTTATCCTGCGGGGTCGCAACTGCTACTATACATACTTTGGACTTTTTTATTGAATACTTAATATCATCCGTAAATTCTAAGCGGTTTTCTTTAACATTTTTTCCGATTAATTCACTAAGTCCCGGTTCATATATAGGCATTATTCCTTGCTGCAGATTTTTAATCTTGTCAGAGTCTTTGTCAACACATATTACTCTGTTGCCCATGTCTGCAAAACAAGCACCTGCAACTAATCCGACATAACCTGTTCCTATTATACAAATATTCATTCCATTGCTCCCGAGTTATTTTAACATAAAACAAAATTTTTTTTTACGAGTTTTATTTAAGTATGAAAATCGGTCGAAATATTAATATAGCTCATTATAATTCTTTTAAAAGCGCAAATGTTACAATTAACGCATTTTCAGATACCCATGGTGAATTATTGGCAGCTGATAGCGCCCTTGAGGAAATGCGCAAAAATCAAAGCGATGTTTTCTGTAAAAATGAAGCGGGTAATGCTAATATTCTTGCCGTCGGCGGTGACTGGTTTATAAACGGAAATAAAAAGGGTTTTTTACATAACCCTAAAAGACCTCTGGCTAAATATCAATTGGAGGTCTTTAATGAATTGGTTAAGCAAATTAAAAAACTTGTAGGAGCTAAAAATTTTACTTCTTTATTTCTGCCGGGAAATCATGAATTTGATTGTGATATACCATTATTGGATGAAGTATTGTCCCAACTGAATGCCGAAATTTTAATGACAAATGTTGATTTAGCAGACTCTCCCGCATTGTTGAAGACAACTAAAAAAGGGAAAGTTGTTAATGAAAAAATCGTCGAAGTTGAAGACAGTAAAAATCCTAGTTTAACACATAAAATACTGTTTCTTGGAGTCTGTCCCGTTAACATGCAGGCTTATCAAGCAAATTTAACAGGTTTTAGTTTTCTAAATAATATAAATAAATCACGCCATTATATTGATAAATCAGACTATAAGATAACTTTTAATGACTGCATGGAAAGAATTAGCAGATTTAAGAAAGATAATCCTAACGGCATTGTTGTGCTGTTAAGCCATACAGGAGCAAACTTTGCAGATAACCTTGTAAAAGAAGCCCCTGTTGATTTGGTTTTTGACGGGCATGAACATCTTGATGATATCAGATTTGTTAATAAAACACCGATAGTTCCATTATCTCAAAATTTTAAAAAGACAGTAAATGCAAAATTAAAAATAAATGATGACGGGCAACTTGAATCAGTTACAATAAAAACTCTTTTTCCGCAAAAAAGCAATCCCAACGGACCGGTAAGCGAATTATTTAATAACCTTTTTGGTAATGATTTAATTGGAAAATATTATATAAAATCTAAAAATCCGCAAGTTACAATGCTTGATACTTTAAATATAAGAACAGATAATAATTTTTTGGCAAATTTCGTGACCGACGCTATCCTTGAAGAAATAAGAAAAAAATATCCGCAAGTTGATTTCTTTGCGCTTAATTCTTCATCAATAAGACACCCGCTGTCGACATCAGAAGATAAGAAAAATTCTAATTATGATGTAATGAATGTATTATCCGGAATACGTGAAAATCAAGCTCAAATTTTTCTGACGGAAGTACACGGTAAAGAATTACTTGAAATGATTTTAGATAATTATAAATTCAACTCTGAAAGTCCTAAAAATAACACTATAATTCATTATTCGGGATTAATTATTGACAGAACCAATTTAATGCGCGCTTATGAAAACGGCGCATGTGAGGATGATTTGTATCAATACATAATTAACAGCAATGATAATTCAACACTTAATCCGAATAAAAAATATACAATAGCAAATACGGAAAAATATTTTGACAAAAATCCGAACGAAAAAATAAAAGCAATGAAGTCTAAATCAACACCTATCGGAAAAAATGTACATGAATTATTTTTACAGCATTTTAATGACTCAAACGACAGTCTTGTTGCAAAATGTGACGTAAGAATAAAATAAACATATTGAAAAATAATTTTTTGGGTGTTAAACTGAATGTAAAATCGGGACACTCTGCCGACGAGAAGGTGACTAAATGTCACGTTCGAGGAGAGGTAGCAGCCTGGTCTTAACTGAAAATTGAAAATCAAATATAAAATCGGGACGTAGCGCAGC
>CANQZO010000071.1 GCA_947628355.1 Candidatus Gastranaerophilales bacterium
CGTGCAATACAATTACATCCGCTGGTATGTACCGCATACAATGCCGACTTCGACGGTGACCAGATGGCTGTTCACGTACCGTTATCAATAGAAGCTCAATCGGAAGCAAGAATGTTAATGTTGGCAACAAATAACATTTTAGCACCCGCAACGGGAAAACCGATAATAGCAGCTTCGCAGGATATGGTTCTCGGTATGTATTACTTGACATTAATGAACAATGAAGAAACCGATAAAGAATTAAAATATTTCTACAGTTTTGAAGATGCAATATCAGCTCACGAAACGGGAGTAATAAAACTTCATGACAGAATAGTAGTCCGCGATGAACACGGCGAAAGACTGGAAACAACCGTAGGAAGAATAATTTTCAATGAAACGGTAAGAAATTCAATTTTAGCATCGTAGTTAAAAGTAAGGGTGAAAATAAATGGATACATTAATGCATAAAAATACAAAAACATTCGATTTCATCAATGAACAGGTGAATAAGAAATCAATAAATAAGTTATTAGCACAAGTATACCTTGAATTTGGCGGTGCTAAGACTGCAACACTGGCTGATAACTTAAAAAACTTAGGATATCATTACGCAACAAAATCCGGTACAACAATATCTATTGCAGATTTGTCGGTACCTGAGGATAAAAAAGAGCTTTTAAATGATGCTGAAAAAGAGATTGAAAAATCAACTCACAGATATTTAAAAGGCGATATTACCGAAGTTGAAAGATACACAAAAGTTATTGACACTTGGAGTGAAACAACATCAAAATTAACGGAAAGAGTTGTTGAAAACTTTGACAGATTAAACCCCGTATATATGATGGCGTTCTCAGGTGCAAGAGGTAACTTATCACAGGTATCACAATTAGTAGGTATGAGAGGTTTGATGGCAGATGCGCAAGGACAAATCATTGACTTGCCTATTAAATCAAACTTCAAAGAGGGATTATCAGTTACCGAATATATTATTTCATCATACGGAGCAAGAAAAGGATTGGTTGATACAGCGTTAAAGACAGCCGATTCGGGATACTTAACAAGAAGACTTGTTGACGTTGCTCAAGACGTAATCATCCGCGACCACGACTGCGGAACAAAACGCGGTATTATGATGACAGATATTTCAGACGGAGAAAAAATCGTTGCTCCGTTAACCGAAAGACTGCTCGGAAGAACAATAGCAGAAGACATAAAGGATAAAGACGGAAATGTTATAATCCCGGCAAATACAACAATAAACAGAGATGATATAAGAAAGATAAAACCGTTAGATATACATCAATTAAAAGTACGTTCACCTCTAACTTGCGAACTTGAATACGGAATTTGCCAAAAATGCTACGGCTGGGCAATGACAACACAAAAGCTCGTTGACGTAGGTGAAGCAATCGGTATTATTGCGGCACAATCAATCGGTGAACCCGGAACACAGTTAACAATGAGAACATTCCACACCGGCGGTGTATTTAAAGGCGCAGGTGCGATGAAAGAAATCATCTCAGATGTAGACGGTAAAATAATAACAAAGATATTTACAAGAGATTTAAGAACCCGTCACGGTGATAATGTTGCAATAACAGTTCAAGAATCCGATATGGAAATCAAATCAGGAAGTAAAACAAAGAAATACCATATTCCGTCGGGTGCAATATTATACGTAAACGAGGGACAGGAAGTTAAAAAAGGCGATAAAATAGCAGTTTATGAACCTGTTTCAGGCGGAGACGGAAGCCGTTTAACAGAAAAAGCAACAAAAGATATTACCTCAGATTTATCGGGTGAAATAGTTTTTGAAGACTTTGTAGCTGACGAAAAGAAAGACAGACAAGGTAACATTTCAAGAACCGCAAGTAAAAACGGTATTGTATGGGTATTAGGCGGTGATGTATACAACCTCCCCGGAGGATCAAGCATACTTGTTGAAGACGGCAAAAACGTAAAAGAAGGTGAAAAACTCGCTGAAATTCATATTATATCGGAACACGGCGGTGAAGTCAGACTTGGCGATAACCTCAAAGTTGAAGATGTAAAATTTGAAGGAAAGAAAATCAAAAAAATCGTTCAAGGTAAAGAACTTACAATTGTTATAGCTTCAATAAGCGCAGCTAACGCTAAATTTGAACAAACAAAGAAAGAACAAATTTGGACGGTAAATAAGACAGGCGAAAAATATATCGTTAAAGCTCCCATTGATACGGTAGTTGAAAGCGGTATGATTATTGCCGAACTTATGGATGAAGAATATACGGTTCCCTCAAGCGGTGAAATTCGCTATAACGGAGTTGAAGTAGATGAAAATCAAATCATTACAAAACCGGGCGAAGTAATATTTATTCCGGATGAAATTCATCAGGTAAATAAGGATTCGGCATTAAAAATGGTTGAATCGGGAACATTTGTAACGGCGGGAACTGAAGTTGTAAAAGACTTATATGCTCACATCGACGGTATTGTTGAAATTAAAGAATTTAACGATATGATACACGAAGTTGTAATTCGTCCCGGAGAAATATACAATTTAAGCGGAATAGGCGAGCTTAAAGTAGACGAAGGTGAAGTTGTTAAGAAAGGAACGGAAATTGCGCCGAAAATAAAAGCTAAGGCTGATTCAATCGTTACCATACTTGACAATGAAAAAGATACTCTTGAAATTGACGATTTAGAAGAAGATTTAGGTGTAGCCGCAATAGATGAAAAATCGATATCAAATCAACCGATACAAATACTGGTAAGACCGGTTCAAAGATTTAATATTGAAACAAAAGACGTATCAATTAAATTCAATTCAACAGATGAAGCAATAGATTTGGTACCTGTAACACAGCTTCAATATAAAGACGGAGCAAGAGTAAGAAATCTTGACGGAAGCGTACTTACAAGAACAAGTTTGGTACTTCAAATGCAAGGATACTTAAGCCACTTAAAAGGTTTAGTTGAACTTGACGGTGACAACAATTTAAAAATTGTAGTCCTTGAAAATTTAATTGTAAGAAGAGAAGCAGAGGGGCAATCAAAAACATCAGCTTCAATGCAAACCGAATTACTTGTTAAAGACGGTGAAATTATAGCACCAAAGACCCCTGTTGCCAAAACGCAGGTACTTGCTATAAGCGACGCTGTTGCAAGCATAAAAGAAAACAATCAGGATGTAAGAAGATTGTTACTTGTATCAGACAGCAGTGAAGTAAAAATTAATTTAAAATCAAAACCAACCGTTAAAAAAGGTGATTTGGTAAAAATGGATGCCGTAATATCAACAAACGGAGAAACTTCTGAGTATTCCGGTTTAGTTGTAAATGTTGATAAAAATACAATAACATTAAGAGTCGGCCGTCCATACTTAATCAGCCCCGGAACAATGCTTCAAGTAGCAAACGGCTCACTTGTAAACCGCGGTGATATGATAGCAACCTTAGTATTTGAAAGACAAAAAACAGGTGATATCGTTCAAGGTTTACCTCGTGTAGAAGAGTTATTGGAAGCAAGAAAGCCTAAAGATTCTGCAGTTGTTGCGGAATATGCGGGTAAAGCTGAAATAGAGATTGAAGATGATGTTCCGCGTTTATATTTAAACGGCGAAAACGGACGTCAAGAGGTTAAATACTCAATTGATTCAAATATTATCGTAGCAAACGGACAGGATATAAAAGCAGGTCAGGCATTAACGGGCGGGCCTTTAAATCCTCACGATGTTATCAGATTAAACGGTGTTGAAGCCGCACAACAATACTTAGTAGACGAAGTACAAAGAGTATATCGTTCACAAGGTGTTGAAATTGCCGATAAACACGTAGAAGTTATCGTACGTCAGATGACAAAGAAAGTAAAAATCTTAGAATCGGGCGACACGAAATTACTTCCGGGTGAGTTCTTGGAATTAAAAGAAGTAGAACAAGAAAATGCGGCAGTTAAAGAAGCAGGCGGACAAGAGGCAACCTATGAAGCCGTATTATTAGGTATAACAAAAGCAAGTTTAAATACCGAAAGTTTCATATCTGCAGCATCGTTCCAAGAAACAACAAGAATATTAACCGAGGCTGCGGTTGAGGGTAAACGCGACTTATTAAGAGGCTTAAAAGAAAATGTTATTATCGGTAGATTAATCCCTGCAGGTACAGGCTTCTATCATTTAACAAATGCTTCCGAAGAAAAAGACAGAGAAGCACAAAAACGAGCTTCCGAAAAGAATAACGCAAGAAAACCATCCGCAATCTTGGAAGAAATAGAAGGAATGTTCGGGACTCCCGAATTAACCGACTATACTATTGAATAAAACAACAGTTTCATAAAAAATGGCAGTAACTTTAAGAAATTAAAGTTACTGTTATTTTTTTGGGAGAAACTATGAAAAAATTATTATTTATGTTTACGATTGGGATGATATTACCGTTAGCCTCTTATGCCGATGATATAGAGGATGTGGAAAAATTTTTTAATGAATATGTAAATGCTGCAAACAACTACAGCAATGATTATTTTAAATATTACAGCAATAACGCAAAGATAGTCAGAGTAGTGGAAAAGCCTGACGGAACTGAAGAAGCAGTTAATATCCCGCTTGAAAGGTATAAAAGCGAAGCAAAAAAATCAACAAAATTAATGAAACTGCGCAAATACAAAAACAAATATTTCAATATAAAAATAACAAGACAAGGAAAAGATTACAAAGTCGCGGCAATGCGAATGCCCTCAACCAGTGATTATAAAATACCCGCTCATTTTATAATAGGCAAAGATACCAACGGAGATTGGAAAATCAAGGAAGAATCCATGAATACAAAAGTGCAGAGTTTTTTGAAAAAAGAATAATTTTTTATATTCCTTGTTTGAATTTTTCAATCCACATTTCTACACTTTCACCGTATTTTTTCATACCGCGAAGCATAGCTTCAGACAAATCATCAGATAATGAAAGGTTAGTCTGTGCAAGTTTTTTGTCTTTTTCCATTTTTATAACTCCGCCCAAGTCAACGATGTAACCTCCTACTTTAGAACCGGAATTATAATCTCCAAAAGTTAACCCTTTAGATTTCAGCCACTCTAAAAATTTTGGACCTGTACTTCTAATTTGTTTATCAGGAGTAATATCTTCAACCATTTGCCAAGCACCTTTAACAAATCCGTCATTAACTCTGTTACCGAATGGATTTGCCATAAAAAATTTAGGCACATCTGCAACTTTTTCTAAAGAAGCCTGTCTTGAAACAGGAATTTCGGCATAAGCACCTTGAGTCCCAGTTAGAAAAGAATCTTTAAAAAATTTTAATATTACAGAGTTATTTGCAGTATCTTTTAATCTGAAAACTCTGCCGATTTGACCGCTGCCGACATATTCAAGATAGAATGTTTTACCGTTTATTGTAAATTGATTTATTTGTTTAGGATTTACAACCAACTGAAGTTTTTCAATAGCTTTTTGAATTTCATCCGTACTTAAGCCTTTAAACATTTCGGGTACTTCATCAACTATCAAAGAAGAACCTGTCTTCGACAATTGATTATTAACAGCAATCAAAAATCTGTCAGGCACATCATATTTTCCTTCAAAGAAAGTTCCAAATGCTTTTGTTAATTCATCGGGTGTTAAACTTTTATTTTTCTCTAAAAAATCTAATACTTCTTTTTTATCTAAGTCTCTAATGTAGTCTAAATCTTTAATATCAGTTAAAGTATATCCAAAGAATTTATCCTGTTCAACCGGAATTTCTTTTGATAAATCAATAATTTGTACTTGTTTAGATGCTTCTGCTGCTTTTGTTACAGGGGCACTTGCTTTTTTTGCGGTCTCTGCTGCTTCATCTGCGGCTTTTTTTGCTGCCTCAGCTGTTTCCTCCGCAGCTTTTTTAGCAGCTTTTATTGCCTTTTCATAGCCGTTTTTTGCTAATAATGTTATATTTTTAGTACATTCTTTTCCGTTTTCAATAATTTTAACTAATTTTTCTCCGTTTGCATTCTGAGTGTATATCTTTTGTAATGAATATTTTGCACCGGTTCTTGAGGAATTTTTAATAATTCCGTTTTCATATTCAAGAATTACTTTATCCCCATTTTTTAAAGTATCTTTAATTATGCCTGTAAATTTTTCTCCGCCTTCTTTTAAAGATGCCAAACCTTTATCAAATTTAATATCAGATAACTTAACAGCTTGACCTTTACTTGCCTTATATATTGCAATACCGGCTGCTGCTGCAACCCCAAGGGCAGTTAATGCTATTGTAAGTTTTTTCTTTCCGTCTTTTACTTCTTTCGGAGCTGTTTTTGTTTCCTGCTCTGTTCCTTTAAAACTTTGAATATTGGTATTGGCAGAATTAATCTTTGATACTTCCATATTTGTTCCTTAAAAAATTATTTATATTAAAAGAATAAATAATTTATATATTTATAAAAAAGAACCAAATAAAAAAATTGCCAAAGAAAAATATACTTATAAAATCTCATTACAATCATTTAAGTGAACAATAACGGGTTTAAATGTTTTAGATTCCTCTAAAGTCATGTGAGCGTATGAACAAATAATAATTTTATCGCCGATTTGAGCTTTTCTTGCAGCCGCACCGTTAAGACAAAAATCTTTTTTACCGCGTTCACCCGCAATAATGTATGTTTGGAACCGCTCACCATTATTGATATTTAAAATATCTACCTTTTGCCCCTCGAATATATTGGCTTTTTCTAAAATTTCCGCATCAATAGTAATAGAACCGACATAATTCAGATTAGCGTCGGTTACTGTTGCTCTATGAATTTTTGCATATAAGAACTCAAGTAACATAGTAATTATATTTTAGCAGAAACAAAATTTTTATAATCAATTTTATTTAGCTGATTTTTAAACATCAGCAATGTTATTTTTTTCTTTTTCCAATTTTTTTAAATAAGCCTTAATTTGCTGAATTTGTTTGGGTTTGATATATTTAAACTGACCTTTTTTAAGCCCTTGCAGGTCAACAGGTCCCATAGAAATTCGTTTTAAAGAAATAACGCTGTGTCCAAGTATATCAAGCATTTTTCTGATTTGCCTGTTCAAACCTTGATATAAAACGATTTCAAGCACGGTATTTTTTCCCTCAAAGTCAATAATACGGGCAAAAGCGTAGGCAATTTGTCCTTTTTCAATTTCAATACCTTTTTCCATTAAAGTTAAATCGTTAAGATTAAGTTTACCCTGCGCGCATACTCTGTATGTTTTAGGCACTTTAATTGAGGGGTGAGCAAAAGCGTTAATAAAATCGCCGTCATTAGTAAGAATTAACAATCCCGTAGAGTCCTTATCGAGTCTGCCGATAGGTTTTAAATTATGAACTTCCTCGGGCAAAATGTCATATATGGTTTTTCTACCCTTTTCATCATCTGTTGTAGTAATATATCCAGCGGGTTTATAAAATCGGATATATTTAAGTTCCTGCGGTTCAATCACGTCACCATATACAGATACTTTATCTTTAGGACTTATAAGTAATCCGAGTTCTTTAACAACATTTCCGTTAACTTTAACTTTACCTGCCTCTATAAGCTCATCAGCCTTACGGCGAGAGCAGTAACCAGTTGAAGCAATATATTTATTAAGTCTGACTTTTTGAGTTTTCATAATGTAATAATAACTGAAAATTACAAAGTTTTAAACAACTCTTCCATGGAGATTTCAAGAGCATTGGATATTTTCAACAAAGAAATCAAACCCGGACGATTTATACTCACCTCAATTTTTCCGAGATAATCTAAACTTATTCCTGATTTTTCCGCCAACTTTTCTTGAGTAAGGTGTCTTTGTTCTCTTAAAAATTTAATTCTTTTTCCCAATTTTTTATAAAAATATACACAATTCATAATTAATCAATTAATGTAAATTCTTTTCCCAAGTCATTTCTTATTTCAGAAATCAAATCTTCTAAAGGAATATTCAGTGCTTCAGAAATTCTCCATAAAGTTGAAATTTGAGGGTCTTTAATACCCTTTTCCAAATCCGACCAAATTGACTTTGTCAACATAATTTCAGCAGAAATACGACTGACAGATTTTTTTTGTCTTTCTCTGTGAGTTTTAACAATTTTTGCGATAGATTTTTGTAATTTTAACTTTGATTGAAAATAATTAACACTCATTATTTAATAATAGTGCTATTTCAAAATCAACTCGTTCTAATATTAGTCCAAATCAGATAAAGAAAATTTATTTCCTAATTTATTTCTTATTTTATATGATAATTGGTCAATAGTAATATCTAAAGCCTCTGATATTTTCCATAATGTAGAATATTGAGGGTCCTTTTCACCTTTTTCAATTTTTGACCATATTGACTTTGCCATTAATACCTCGGCAGAAATACAACTTATAGACTTATCTTGAGAAAGTCTTAATTCTTTTATAACATCAGCTGTTGCCTTTTGTAATTTTCTCTTTTGTATTTCAATTTCATCTTGCATTATTTTATTTTAGTTCTAAAATTAGAACAGGTGTTCTTGTATTGAAACGAGGTGATTAAAATGAATGAAAGACATGGCATAATTGAAGATAAATTGACAGAAACATCATTAATAATCGGAAAAATGGGTACCATAATTAAATTAATTGACCAACTTGTATGGGAAGAAGATATAAAAGAAAATATGGATGATTTAAAAAACTCCTACGAAATTTTATCCGAAAATTATAAAACACTTAAAGAAAATTTTTCAGAATTAGATAAATTATTAAAAGATAATTTATCTTAACGAAGTGAAACAATTTTTTAACAGTAAGGTTTTAAGCTCATATTTATAGTAAAATTTTATTGTTATGTTTGAAAATTTATCTGATAAACTGCAAGAGATTATAAAAAAGGCTTCGGGAAATGCTAAATTAACCGAAGAAAATATGCAAGACGCTTTAAGAGAAGTGCGCCGTGCACTTTTAGAAGCGGATGTCAGTTTAAAATCCGTCAAAATATTTATGACGAATTTAAAAGAAAAAGCGCTTGGAGAAGATGTAATTAACGGAGTAAATCCTTCTCAGCAGTTAGTAAAAATAGTACATGATGAGCTTGTAAATATACTGGGCAAAGAAAACAGTCCGTTAAATTTAACGGGACACCCGAGTTTAATAATGATGTTAGGCTTACAGGGTTCAGGAAAAACCACATCGGCAGCAAAACTTGCAGTAAAATTAAAAAAAGAGGGAAAAAATC
>CANQZO010000072.1 GCA_947628355.1 Candidatus Gastranaerophilales bacterium
CAGTATTAGGCTATGATACCACTATAAAAGTGACAACGGAAGATATGATTACATTCACAAAAGCAGTATCTAACGGAGTTAAAAGAGCGCTCGTCATTGCAGATATGCCGTTTCTTTCATACCACGTATCCCTTGAACAAACTGTTCAAAATGCGGGGAAACTCATTCAATCGGGAGCAAAAGCCGTTAAACTTGAGGGGGCTTCAGACTTTATTCTTAACGAAATTAATCATTTAACAAACTGCGGAATTAATGTAGCAGGGCATTTAGGCTTTACTCCTCAATACATTAACACAATCGGCGGATATTTCGTTCAGGGGAAATCTTATGAAAATACATTAAAGTTACTTGAAAACGCAAAACGGCTTGAAGAAAACGGTGCATTCTGCGTTATTCTTGAAATGGTACCGGAAGAATCCGCTAAATATATCAGCGAAAACTTAAGTATTCCCACAATAGGCATAGGTGCAGGCAAATATTGCGACGGTCAGGTGCTTGTTATTAATGATATTATCGGAAAATCCACAACTGATTTCCATATTCCAAAATTTGTCAAGCAGTATGCCGATATTAAAAGCATTATAAAAACAGCTGCTTGTGCATACAATAATGACGTAAAACAGAACGTATTTCCGTCTGCCGAATATACATTTAACCTGCCCGAAGAGGAGAGAGATAAACTTGAACACCTTATTACTAAATAAAATTGATGATGTTAAATCAAATATAAAAAACTGGAAAAAAGATAACCGTACAATCGGACTTGTTCCCACAATGGGAGCACTGCACAGAGGACACGCCTCTTTAATAAAACGTGCTAAAGAAATGTGCGATAAAGTTATTGTCAGTGTATTCGTAAATCCAATTCAATTCGGACCAAACGAAGATTACGACAAATATCCTCGCACTTTGGAAGCAGATAAAAAATTATGCGATGAACTGGGTGTTGATATTATTTTTGCCCCTGCTCCAAGTGAAATGTACGGTCAAGGCGGCAAATTATCAAATAACGAATTGACATTTGTTTGCCCTCCATATAACTTAACGGACTGCCTTTGCGGAAAATCAAGAATAGGACATTTTGACGGAGTCGCAACGGTTGTAATGAAGTTATTTAATATTACAACACCCGATTTTGCATTCTTCGGACAAAAAGATGCTCAACAGTTGTTTATTCTTAAAAGAATGGTTAAAGACTTAAATATAAATTTAACCATAATCCCCTGTCCTATTGTAAGAGAAGATGACGGGCTTGCTCTGAGTTCAAGAAATTCATATCTTTCTAACGAAGAAAGAACGTGGGCGCTTACTATATCAAAATCGCTTAAAGAAATAGAAAAATTATACAACCAAGGCATTACGGACTGCAGTATTTTATTTGATACCGCATTATCAATCTTAGATAAAAATCTTGAAATCGAATATATAGAATTTAGGAATTTTGAAACATTTGAGGAGGTAAAAACAGCAGCAAAAAACACTTTGGCTGCAATGGCTGTAAGAGCAGGGAAAACGAGGTTAATTGATAATATAATATTGGTATAAATGGCTCAAAGAATAGATAATAGATTATCACAACTTGATTTATTTGCACGGCTTATTTACAGTGTGAAATCTTTGCGTTACTTATTTTTTTTCTACTCATTTTTATCATTTATATTTTGGTTTTTGAATTGCTTTGAGGTGGAATGGCTTTACAGATTCGATTGGCTTTTTGCAATTCCTTACGATATAGTATCATTATTTTATGTACCCGAAGGTATAACTGTTGACTTATCTCTCGCTTTTATAGGCAGTATTGCACTTATTTTGGGATTTATTTACGATTTCATACTAAATATTTTTTATAACAGAATAATTACACTTCAAGAAAAAGAAGAAAAAAGACTTGAACGTCAAAAAATGTTACGTCAGAAAAAAAGAAAGAAATTACCTCCTACAGCTCAATACTCCGGAACAGGAATGCCAATTATAAGTGCTTCTTCGGCAGCAGTTTTTGAAGACTCTAAATTAATTTTTTTAATTATGCCTCACGTTAAAAAAATCAGAAGAAAAAGAGAGGATTTAGAACTTACTTTTCAAGAAGTTGAAGTATGGAAACAAAGAGTAAATAAAAAATTTATTCAAAATGTAAATTATTCAAAACCTATGCAAAAAGGATATTACAGAAAAAATTTATTCCTTGTATATAAAGATTTTAACTATGTTGACGATTTTGTATATTATATAACTCCTACTCTTGATTCAATAATTCTTGAATTTAAAAAATACGGTATAATAACATCATTCAGTTATGTACTGAGCGCAATAAGTAATATGGATTTACTGGAGAAAGAACTTGATTGTATGGATACCGTACTTTCTCTTAATTTTATAAATGAATTTGTTGTTACAAACAGGTTTAAAGTAACCTATGACAATAAATCCATTCAAAAATATGCAATGGATTTAAAAGGAGAATATAATCTTTCAAAAAATTTAACGATATCAAATCGTCAGCCGTTATATACTTTATATGATAGAAACAAACATAAAGAAGGAGAAGAAAAAATATGAAAATGAAAGTAATCAGATTAGCACATAACAAACACCTGCCCGAATACAAAACAGAGGGTTCTTCGGGAATGGATTTGTATGCGGCAACAGATAAAGAAATAACATTAAAACCGCTTGAAAGAGTGCTTGTTCCGACGGGAATAAAAATAGAAATACCGCTTGAATACGAAGCACAAATAAGAGCGCGCTCCGGATTGTCAGTAAAACACGGAATAACATTAATTAATGCCGTAGGTACCGTTGACGCTGATTACAGAGGCGAAGTTTGCGTCGGGTTAGTAAATTTATCAAATGAAGAATACACGATAAAACCCGAAGACAGAATTGCACAAATGGTTATTGCAAAAGTTGAAAAAGCACAAATTGAAGTAACCACCGAGCTGGCAGAATCCGCAAGAGGCGAGGGCGGATTTGGTTCCACGGGTTTTTAGTGGAATAAATGATAACCTGTTATAAAAGAACAAAGCAAAAATATTGCCGAGAGGACATAAGTAAAATGATTTAACCCCTTTTCTGCACTTTTTTGCGAAGAAAACAAATTAGCGGCACCTCCTATTGCGCCTAATCCGTCACCCTTTGGAGAGTGTAATAAAACCAATAATATTAATAATACTGCCGTTATTATTTGTATAATCCACACAATGGTTAACATAATTTATCCCTTATTTTTCCTTTTGAATTGAGTTTAACACAAACATAATTTTTTGTATAACATCATTTGTGTCAACATCAGATATAAATATTCTTTTTAGTTTTGATTTGTCACCTGAAATAATTTTTATTTTAGAACGATTTACTTTAAAACAGTCGGATAAAAACTCTACAAGTTCTTTATTTGCCTTATTTTCAATCGGCGGAGCTGAGATTTTTATTCTGATAAATTCACTGCAGTAATCAACAATCTTGTTAAATGATGAGTTGGGAACAAGTTTTACCGCAATAATAACTCCGTTATCGGCAATATTTATAAAATCTTTCCGCATAAATTTATTATACAATGACTGGTAAAATTGGGAAATAAAGTGTAAAATAAGATTGCTATGGAAGAAAATATATTCAGCGGGCTGGAAAAAATCCTAAGAGAGCAAAACCGCTCGGAAGAAGATATACAGGAAATATATAAAGCATACAAATTCGCCGAAAAACTGCACGACGGGCAATATCGAGTAAGCGAAGAACCGTACATTATTCATCCTGTTGAAGTTGCAAAAATCCTTGCTACACTTAAGGTTGATAAACATACACTTATGGCGGCAATATTGCATGATACAATTGAAGATACGGGCTTGACCGCGGAACAATTGGGTCAAGAGTTTGGAGAAGATGTTTTAAATCTGGTTTTGGGGGTAACAAAACTGGATAAGTTTCAATTTAAATCAAAAGAGGAACGTCAAGCCGAAAGTTTCCGCAGAATGTTTATTGCTATGGCAAAAGATGTCAGAGTTATATTTTTAAAACTGGCAGACAGACTGCATAATATGCGGACACTGAATTATATGGCGCCTAATAAACAAATCAGAATAGCGCAGGAAACACTGGATATATTTGCGCCGTTGGCAAACAGATTAGGTATCGGAAAAATCAAAGCTGAACTTGAAGATTTATCTTTAAGATACCTTAATCCTGAAAAATATTTTGAAATAGCTCAGCTTGTTGCACAAAAAAAAGCCGAACGTGAAAACACCGTTAAATTATTAATAGATGAAATATCCGAAAGTCTTAAAAAGAACGAGATTAAAGCTGAAATTACGGGCAGAGCAAAGCATTATTACAGTATTTACAAAAAAATGCAGCGATTAAATGTTGCATTTAATGACCTTTATGACATTACTGCGGTAAGGGTAATAGTAGAAACTGAGCGTCAATGTTATGAAGTTTTGGGTATAATTCATTCCCTGTTTAAACCAATACCGGGGAGGTTTAAAGATTATATAGCAATGCCTAAAGGCAACGGTTATAAATCATTACACACATCCGTTATAGGTCCTAAGCAAAAACCGCTTGAAGTACAAATAAGAACCGAAGAAATGCACAAAATAGCCGAATACGGTGTTGCTGCACACTGGAAATATAAAGAATCAGGCTCTATTAAGGCAGTATCCGAAGATGACATTAAATTCTCCTGGATGCACCAGATGATAGAACTTGAGAAAGAGGCTTCAAACGCTAATGAATTTGTAGAAAAAGTAAAATTGGATTTATTCGGCAATCAGGTATTCTGCTTCACTCCAATGGGAGATATTATTGATTTGCCTTTAAATGCAACTCCTATTGATTTTGCATTCAGAATTCACTCGGAAGTCGGCTATAAAACTACAGGCGCACTTATAAACGGAAGAATTGCCCAGCTTGATACGAAATTGAAAAACGGCGATATAGTTGAATTATTTACCTCTAAAACAGGCGAACCAAAACTTCACTGGCTTAAATTCTGCGTAACCAAACAAGCTCAAACAAAAATTAGGCAATGGTTTAAGAAACATAACAGAGATGAAAACATCATTACAGGCAGAAGTATGCTTGAAACAGAAATTACAAAAGCTGCCTTTGATGAAAATATGAAAAACGGAGTTTTTGCCGAAATTGCAAAAACACTTAATTACATATCAATTGATGATTTATTTGCCGCTATCGGAAACGGAGAAACAACTTTAAATAAAGTTACGGGAAAAATAAAAAAAGCGGAAGAACCTCAAAGCGAACAGTATGTTTCAAATAAAAAGAAAAGTCATTATAAAGATGAAATCGTAGGGTTAGAGGGAATGCTCTACAGTTTTGCAAAATGCTGCAGTCCTGTCCCGGGGGAACATATAGTGGGCGTCGTAACCAGAGGCAAAGGGGTTTCTATCCACCGTATTGACTGCCCGTCTTTAGATACCGTTCCCGAAGAAAGATTAATGAACATAAGCTGGAGAAACAACGAAACTCCAAATAAAACTTATGTTACCTCCATAAGAATAAACTGCGTTGATAAAGTAGGTATGCTAAAAGATATACTTATTAAAGCGGCAGATTGCGGTACAAATATTACTTATGCCAATGTTAAAACAAATTACGCTAAAAAAATCGGTATGATTGAACTCGGGGTTGAAGTTAACGGTATCGAAAATTTAACTGCCGTTATTAATGCATTTCAATCGCTTCCCGATGTACATTCGGTTAAACGTATTCAAATGAATTCTCGGATTAAACCGCAGGGTGAACTCAAACAAAAACAAAAAACAAAATCAAAACCGAAAACTAAAAAATAATTTATTTATTAAAAAGTAATTTTTCAAATTCTACAAGAGCGTCAATTCCTACTAACTGCTCCAGTGCGGCACGGCTTTCAAGAAAGTCAAGCTCCAATTTAGCTTTATTATCAACAGCACTTCTGTAATAAGCATCTGCAACAAGCAATTGTTCTTCTGTCTTATAAATTCCAGAATTGTATCTTTCCTGCCTTTTTTTTAAATTTTCCTCTGTCATTGCAAGCAGCTTATAATTTGTCATATAGTCAAAATACAAATCAACAACTTTTTTCTGCATATTATCGACTTTTGTAATAAGCACAATCATGTCGGCATCGGTTACTTTTGTATATTTATAATTTAAGTCTTTATCATTATAAGACATTGAATTAAGTAAATGTCCGCTGACAAGTGCTGCAGTTGCACTGAACGGGTCGCCCAACCCCGCACCCGCTATTGATGATACCGTTGAAAGCGGTCTTATAATTTTTTTTACTATTGTTTCATCAGGTTTATCCGCGTCGGGATTGGAAAGTTTATACAGTGCAAATTTTATTGTTTCACTTCTTAATGCCGCACCTGCCCATAATATTTGTACATGCTCAAGCATTTCTTCTTTTTCAATGGTAAGAAGTTTTGATATTTCATTTGATAAATCTTTTAAAGAACTGTCTGCATATGTTGAATTTTTTATATACGCTTTTTCGTAAGATGCCGTTTTTTCACTCTGCCTGTTTGCCACATCTGTAACTTTATATTCTTTTTCCAAATCGTAAGTAACCCCGAGCCGATAGGCGGGAGCTTTCGGCGACTTCACTTCATTTATAGTCTGAGCCTGTGCCATTTGTGATATAATTGTCAATATTATTAATGTATATATGGATTTTTTCATTTTTTATTTATTTTTTCCGTATTAATTAATTGATTTTTCATAGCATATTGCGACAATATCAAACTGTCGACAGCCTTTTTACCTGCAAGACGCTCAAGTGCCAGATAATATTTTTTTGCTTCCTGCTCCTGTTTAAATTCCTGTAATTGCATTTCTTCATACAGTGCAGAGGAAATGACAAGTTCCGATAACTCATTTTTTTTCAGAGCCTCCGAATAATTTTTATTATAAAGAATTATTCTTGAACGCGTATCTTTTAACTTATTTAACGCCCCTTTATACTGATAATAAGAAGATATAATTTTTTCCTGCAGTTCCTCAATAGTTCCGGCAAGCTGGATTAATTCCGTATCTGTTATCGGAGGCGCCTGTCCTGCTGCACTTTCTTTATTTAAAAAGTTATTGGCAAGCCGCCCTGCCGAAAATGAAGCTGATTGAAGCATTGCATTTGACCCCGTAAACATCGGGATAAAACTTGCTCCGTATATTAATGATGATAAGCTCTTTGCCATTATTGAAGAATGCAAACGGCGTTGTGATTCGGGTGTATTTAGTTTATTCATCGTAAACTTTATCAAAGTATTATTATCAATAGTAGCACGCCATAAAAGCTCTATATCTTTTATTTCTTCCTCTTTTTGAGCTCTGATTAATTCTTCTACTTCTTCACGGTTGCTTAATACAAGATTTTTATTTTTTATTTCATTGCCATGATTTAATTTAAGCTCATTTTTTTCGGTGGGCTCAAGCCTTATAACTTCCTGCGCAAATACATAATTAAACTGAAAAATAATTCCCAGAATAACAGATAACATTAAATACTTTTTTATTTTTTTTACGCACATAACTCTCACAACAAATTTATACCACATAAATAATCTTGTTTCCACAAGCAAAAACGGTTACAGTTCATTGACATATATTAATATTTTTGTAATCATGGTTAGAGATTTATAAACTTAAAAAAGTGTCGGGAGAGTGTTTTAAATATGATTGAAGAAAAAGTCAAAAAATTCTGCGGGGGGGGGAACGAAAAAACATTAGCTGACGAATTATTGCTGTCCTTTTTTAACAAATATGTTAGGGAGAAAGCAATATGATAAACAAAGATTATTGTGCTTCCTCATATTTAATGTACCGATATATAACAGGTAAAAATATAAGATTTATAAAAGAACTTCCCGTTAAGTATACCGATATTGATTTTCCAAGAATTAAAGTAAAAAACAGCATTGATTTAGAAAATGCCCTCCGTTCTCAAATAAAAGAATTGACCAAAGACGGTAAAGCCGCACTTGCACTATCCGGCGGTATAGATTCTGCTATATTGGCAAAGATGATGCCTAAAAATTCTCAAACTTATACATTCAGATGTATAGTGCCGGGAAAAGAAGTAACAAACGAAGTACCGCAAGCAGCCAAATATGCAAAAGAGTGCGGATTAAAACACGAAACCGTGCAAATGTATTGGGAAGATTTTGAAAAGTATGCACCGATTTTAATGAAACATAAAGGTGCACCTATACATTCCATTGAAGTTCAAATATACAAAGCAGCACTTAAGGCAAAAAAAGACGGATATAAACGTATTATATTCGGGGAAAATGCCGATATAATATATGGCGGAATGAACGGATTACTTGCAAAAGACTGGCTTGCGGGACAGTTCATCGAAAGATATACTTACATAATGCCATATCGAGTTTTAAAAAAGCCCGTAATGATTTTTGAACCTTTCACTGAATATGAACACAACGGTCATATTGACGGTCATGAGTTTATAAATAAATATTTTCGTCAAGAAGCGTTAGGAACATATAAAAATGCGTGTGAAACAGCAGGCATTGACTTTGCGGGGCCGTATTCTCAAACCGAATGGATTGATAAAATTGATTACAAAAGAATTAGAAATAATGATACAAAATATTTAATACGCGAAATATTTAAAAGATTGTATCCTGATGAAGAAATGAAACCAAAAGTTCCGATGCCCCGTCCGATGAATGAGTGGATGACCGATTGGGAAGGTCCTAAAAGAGCCGAATTTCTGCCTCATTGCACAGATGATATGACAGGCGACCAAAAATGGATGGTATGGGCGCTGGAAAAATTCTTGAACATTCTTGATAATTATGGAGGAGAAAAAAATGTATAAAGTCGGAATAGAAGATGCGGACAATTACAGATTAGATACGGTAAAAGCGGCTTTAGAAAAATGTTTTGACGACCTCGGATATGATTCTGACAATCCTCTTTCAAAGATAATCAAACCCGGCGATAAAGTTTTTATAAAACCTAACTGGGTAGCATCACGCTGGAGAGAATCTTGTCCGCATAAAGATAATTTATACAGTGTAATAACTCATCCTGCAGTTATTGAAGCCGTTACGGATTATGCTGCAAAGGCTTTAACTTCACGGGGGG
>CANQZO010000073.1 GCA_947628355.1 Candidatus Gastranaerophilales bacterium
GCATAAGCCTTGCCCAGTGCTGATATGGGAAATATTGATTTTTTATAATTAATTCCCTCTTTTTGAAGTGCTTGCTCTGTTTTTCCAATATATGCGATTTCGGGTGAACCGTATATTACCGCTGGAACGAGGTCTGGATTAAATAAATTACATTTGCCCGTTTTTATATATTCAATAACTTCTTCCGCCTGTTTCATTGCACTGTGTGCGAGCATGGATTTTCCGTTTATATCGCCTATGGCGTAAATATTAGCTATATTAGTTTTAAAATTACAGTCGGTAGTTACATATTTTTTTATATCTAAATTTTTTGAAATATTGCCAAAATCAAGCTCGACAGCTCTGCCTGCGCCAAGTAATACTTTTTCTGCTTCAACTTCTTTTCCGTTTGATAATTTAATTTTATTTCCTTGAATTTCAACTATTGAGCATGATGTATAAAAATCAATACGGCTTTTTTTAAATATACGCTCTAAACGCGCTGATATTTCATAATCCGCGGATGGCAGGAGTTTTTCCATAATTTCTGCAACACTTACTTTTACTTTAAATGCGGATAATATTCTTGCCCATTCAATACCTATTGCCCCCGACCCTACAATTAAAATGCTTTCGGGCAATGTTGTCATGTTCAAAATGTCATCCGAGGTTAATATAAAATCTTTATCATAATTGCCGTTAAAACTTATTTTGTTTGGTTTTGAGCCTGCTGCAATAATTATATTTTTTACTTCATAAGTATTTTGCGCGGTTTTTATAATGTTGCCGCTTTCTATTTGAGCTTGTTCTTCAACAATTGTTATTCCATAGCTTTTTATTAATCCCGTTAAAGATTTTCTGATTTTTTCTGAAACCGTCTTAGCTCTTTGGGTTACTTTTTCATAATTAAAACCGATATTTTCGGCAATAATTCCGTATTTTTCGCTGTTTAATGATTCTGAATATACTTTTGCACTGTGGAGTATTGTTTTTGTCGGAATACATCCGCGATTTAAGCAGGTGCCGCCGATTTCTCCTTTTTCAAAAAGTACTACGCTCATCCCTTCTTGGCTTGCTCTGATTGCTGCAGTATAACCCGCAGGCCCAGCTCCTATTATCCCTATATCAAACATGAAAAATCCCCTTTTTATAAGCATTATACTATAAAATGATAAGAAATGTAACAAAAACTTAAAAATTTTAATTCAAAAACTAAAGTTTTTTTTAAATCTGCCGATAACTATTTTTGTGAGGATAAATTAAAATCACAAATTTAGTAAGAGATAGTTGTTCAAAGGATTCCCTGTTATGAAATTAATTAAGAGAGTTTTTGTGCTTTTTAGCGCATTAGTTTTGTTGAGCGTAAACGCAGTATTTGCAGCTGATTATTCGGCTAATACAAAGCAGCCTGTTTTGTTGGAAGCATTACACAAGTTAGAAGTTATGAATAATTACAAAGTTCTTAATGTAATTCAAGGTCAAAATTCCACAAACAAACCTATAAGAATTATGTTCAGAAACTTAGAGGCTTTAGGCTATGGCACTTGCGAAGCTGTTACCGCTAAAACTGCAGATGGTTCACTTGTTATATTAATCAGTTCTAATTATAAAACCGCTCCCGTTGAAGCTGTTGCTTGCTTAATTGCTCACGAAAGCGTACATCACGAAAATACTAAAACTTACGAAGAAGAAGTAAGAGCTTGGAATACAGAAGTTAAAACTTGGATTTCTTTCACTCAAGTTAACCCCTCTTTAAAAACAGCTGATTCTAAATTAGTTAAAAGATTAAACTATTTATCTAAATTATATACAAAAGACGGCAATCAAATGACTTCTATAGCTAACTTAATAGCTTCAAACCCCGCTTATTCAACTTTAAAAAGATCTTAATCCCAACTCCTTATTTTCATAATACAATCCTTACAATTGAATTCAACAAGGTATTCCTTGTTGAATTCGTCTTTTAAAACGAATGGTTCTTTGTATTTCTTTTTCGGAGTCTGCTTAGAACATAATCCAAGTTGATTTTTTATGCAGTATTTTGATGTCATTAAATCTTTATTTTCTACATTTTTTTGAAGTTCAAATGCATATTCTTTTACATTAACGCCTCGTTTTATATAAAATTGTTTTGCTTTTTCATTTGATATATTTGCTTTGTAATCAAGCTCAGGCTCAGGGTATTGAATTTTATTTATAAATGTTTTTCTTTCGCTTTGTTTAAAGTTTTTTCTTCTTATTTTTCTTAATTTTTCTATTAATTGTCTTCTTATTTCATTAATTTCGCTCATTCTTATAAAAGGTATTTGTTTTAATTTTATCTCGGTTTTTATAACTTCAAACTCGCTTCCACCTGTTTTGGATAATTGGATTTCCATTGTATTTTTTGCTTTTTCTTCCTGCATCGCCGTTTCATATTTTTTTGAAACCATATAACAGCTTGAGTTTTGCTCTTCATCCGTCATTATAAAAAGATATCCCATAGAGGTTTCCCTCACTTTTATGTTGACGGGTAATTTTCTTACAGGCTCTGCTTTTGATATTTCATCGTCAAATTCTTTATTGTAGTTGCGGTATATTTTTGTCCCCGCTTTTATTCCTTTTATGTTTGCGGGGTATATTATATTCCCCTCAGTTTTATTAATATTTGTGCCGATTAGCTCGTTATATTCATTAAAAAAGCATATTCCGTCGCCGTTATTTAATATATTTGTATTTAACTTAAAATAATTTTTTTTGGTGCTTTCTACAATCCCGATAAATTCGCCTAAAGATGATGAATAATTTACGGTGGCGATATTTTTTCGGTTCCCTGTTATATTAAATTCCGTAAATCCGCGGTTAAAACTTTTGTATAAATCAGCTTCAATGGGATTTTTACTTATGCCTTGTGAAGCGCGCTTTAATCCGTATGTATTTAATACTTTATCAATTATATCACGGTAATATGAGGTTATATTTACCACGTATGCTTCATTTTTTAATCTGCCCTCTATTTTAAACGAGGTTATACCCGCCAATATTAATTCTTCAATCCTTTCAGAAAGATTGAAATCTTTAAGGCTTAATATATATTTATTTTTTATTATTTCGTTTCCGTTTGCGTCAATAAGCGAGTATTTTCTTCTGCAAGGTTGTGCGCATTCGCCCCGGTTAGCGCTTCTGCCTCCTATTGCATAACTTAAATAGCACTGACCGCTGTATGATACGCATAATGCCCCATGGACAAAACTTTCCAGTTCAATGTTTGTATTTTCTTTTATTTCTTTTATTTCTTTTAAACTCGTTTCCCGCGGTAAAATTACGCGCTTAAAACCTGTTTTTTCAAGGAATTTTATTCTGTCAACAGTGTAATTATGGCACTGCGTACTTGCTATTATAGGTATCGGAGGCAGATTTAATTCTAATATCCCCATATCTTGAATGATTATTCCGTCAGCTTTTATTTCATATAGCTTATGTATTAATTTTTCAATAGAATTTAATTCTTCATCTTTTAAAATCGTATTCAAGGTAATATAAACTTTTGCTCTGTAAATATGAGCAAATTCTATGACCTCAATAATATCTTCAAAGGAGTTGCCTGCTTGCGCCCTTGCACCATATAAACTGTATCCGATATAAACTGCATCGGCGCCCGCCAGTATTGCCTTTTTTGCCGTTTGCTTATTATTTGCAGGTGCTAACAGTTCATAAACCGAAGTTCTCAAGTCTGTTCTTAATTCCCTGTCTGATTTCAAGTGAATCTACCCCTAATATACTTAATGCCTTCATTGCTACAGAGTCGGGCTGATTGCATATTGCTATAAGCAGGTCATCTGCCGTTGTTTTTGTTTTGTTTTGTGATTTTGCTATATTCCAAGCGTCCTCCAGTATTATTTTTGCCCGCTGGCTGAATGTTATTTCTCCGCTTGTATATTCTTCGCCCGTGCCGATTAATTTTTCTATGACTTCTCTTGCGTCTTTTACTATTACTCCTAAATCTCTAAGTATTTCGGCTGCTATTGAGTTTGCTTCAAGCACTATTCCCAATAATATTAATTCACTTCCGACTACGTTATTTCCTATTCTTCTGGCTTCTTGTTTCGCTAATCGCATTATATACAGTGTTTCATTTTTTTGTTTTTCTATCGGCTGTTGTATTCTTTCTTCCAACAGTGATTCATTTACGTTTAATTCTTTTAATATGTTATAAGCAATGCCCTTTTTTGATTTCAGCAGTCCTAATATGATATGTTCGGGCATGATTGATGCAATACCTTCTTCCCTAACCGTATCTAATGCTATCATTAAGGTTTTTAATGCATTTGGAGTGAAAATGATTTGTTTATCTCCAAATTCTGCCTGCCTGCCGGATATTTCTTTCAGCTTTTGCGAAAATGTTTCGGCTGTTACTCCGTATTCCGCAAGTATTTTTACTATATCGGAGTTGCTGTCCTCCAGTATTGACTGCATTATTTGTTCTGTTCCCAATATTTCATAATTTGATGTGGATAATTTAGCTATTGCCCTATCAAATATTTTTGAACTGTCCGCACTTTCTATTAAATTTATTATACTTTCGGATTTATCGTTTCTTCTTCGCTTTTCAATGATTTCGGGATGTTGTATTCTTTGATGTTTATTAGATGAGAGAACATTATAAAACATTGCTCTCATTTTTTCTATATCAATACCTTTATCTTTTAATACTTTTGTTAATTCAAGTTTCGGGCTGTCCCAAATTGCTAAAAATAAATGCTCAGGCTTAACGTACAAATTCCCGAGAGATTTCGCTATATCCAGTGTCTTTTCAAAAATATCCTTTGAGGACTCGCTGAATACTGCATATTCAACCGGCTTTATTACCGCCCTGCTGTTTAAAAGATTTATTATATCTTTTTTTAAATCTTCCGTTTTAATTTTATTTATTAAAAATGTTTTTACTATTAAGCTGTTTGTATCATTTAACAGTGCTAAAAGCAAATGTTCGGGGTAAATTTTTTCATGGTTAAATTCTATTGCATATATTTGTGCTGATTTTACTGCATCAATAGCTTTTTCGGTAAATTTTTCAAACAATGTTACTGCCCGCCCCTTAACATATATATGTAAATTTTACCACATAAGATTACTTTTGTAATCACTTTCCGAATAGTTTTTATATTTCAAGCGATTTTTCATTTAAGGGCTGGGATATCATAATGCCCTCTCCGCCTATGAAATTTAACTGTTTGCCGTTTATATATAAATATATTTTTTTATTTTTACTGTTATTTATTGAAGTCTTTATTAACTGCATCATTCTTGAATAAATACTGTCAGTTCCTCCGCCCCATTGAAAATCATCGCTTAAGTTTATTATTATTTTATTCCCTTGGTGTTTTATGCCTAGAAGTTTTGTATTTTTTGGAATTTCGCTGTATGTGCCCATCGATTTTTCAACAATATTAGGTCCTTTTAATAATTCTTTTACGGCAAAATCAAGTTTATCTTCATTTTGCGGTATTTCGCGCGTAACTATTTTATATATTCCGTTTGCATCGGAATTTAATGCAAGAAAATATATTTCTGCCTTTTTCGTTTCTGTTTCATCATTCGCCAAAGGCAGTTCCGTCGGCAATTCAGTCGGGGGTTCTATTTCTTCAAATTCTTTATCGGTTGTAAATTTCGGCAGTTCAATTTTCTTTATTGCACCTGTTGATGTCAGCAGATTTTGTATGTTTTCTCCGTATTTTTCTTTTATAAAGAAAAATGATAACACCAAAAGTATTATTATTACTATTTTTGAAAAATTACTCATTTACCCCGCCGTAGTTTTGTTTTATTGTATATATTCCGTTTATTAGAATTTCATCTCCCGATATTTTTGCGGATTTTATATCTATCTTACCGTGTTTATCTTCTAAAACTTTTGTTTGGTATGATATCGGGTTAAAGTCTTTTGTCAAACTGTCTGACATGCTTTCATTTATTATATTACTTTTTGAGTTAAATGTGATATCTTTTAATACAATTTTATTATTTTCTGCCTCTATTTGAGAGCTGAAACTTATATTTATTCTTGCAAACAATGTTTTAAGATGTATTGTAAAGTATGCTCTGTTATCTTTTAACACAACTTGCGGGTTTAGTGCTTCAAACATCTTTATTCCGTTTACTTTCACGTAGTTTCGTTGAAGCTCTTTTTGAAATTCAGCAGAATTTATTGTATTTTGTATATCTTCATTTGTTATTTTTCCGCTGAATTTAAAAGGCAAGTCATAAGGATAGTATAATTTTTTGTCTTTATATATGACTTTATTGTATTCGCAAAGGCTTTTTGCTTCAAAATCAGTTAAACTTAGAGCTCTATATAAAATTTTTTTGCTTGTCAGCTTTAATGCTTTAAACTCGCCATGCTTTGTTCTTTTTACGTTAAAAAGCGTTAATTGGGCTTTTACATCGGAATTTAATTCGCTGTTTAATTCTTTTTCTATTAAACTTTCGATAATTTTTTTTGTCAGAAAGTTTACTCCCGTTACTTTATTTATTATTGTTTCGCTCTCGATATTATCAACGTGCGAGGGGCAATTGTATTCGCATTCGTTTGCAATTGCACTGATTGAGATTAATAAAAGTATTGCTGTAATAAATTTTTTCATGCCAGCACTTTCTTAGGTTGAATGTAATTTCCTGACGCTTTTGCAAGAGCCTTTACCTGATTATTGCAGATTAAAAGCACATCATTTTTAATATTGGTTTTATTTTTAATTTTGTTGCCATTTAATACTGTTTTGAGGTCTTCATTGCTTATTTCAACTTTTTCAAGGCTAATTATATCTGCAGGATTTATGATATTTTTTTCAAGTTCTTCTTTTGTCGTTTCAGGGGTTAAAATGATTGAGTTTTCTATTTCCATTGAAGCTGACCGTATCCTTTGGAGTTCAACCATAACAGCACCTGTTGTAAGTGTTTTGCCCAAATCATTTATTAAAGACCTTATATATGTACCTTTTGAACAGTGTATTTCCAATTTTAAAGTTTGTTGTTCGTAATTGAATTCAAGTATTTTATTTTTATATATATTTATTTTTCTGCCTGCAATATCAACGGGAGCTTTACCTTCGCGAGCCAGCTCATAAAGCCGTTTTCCGTTATAATGAACGGCACTGAAGGCAGGCGGTATTTGCTCAATTTCCCCTCTAAAATTTTCTAAGGCGTTTTCAATTTCTTCCTGTGTGACTTTTTTATTGCAAATTTCTGTAATATGCCCCTCGATATCATAAGTATCCGATATTATGCCGAATTTCGCAACTGCAATATAGGCTTTGTCTTGGGGCAGATAATCAATAAGTTTTGAGGCTTTTCCTATGGCAACGGGTAAAACTCCGGAAGCCAGAGGATCTAATGTTCCGCCATGTCCTATTTGTTTTATTCCCGTTATTTTGCGCAATATTGATATTACTTTATGAGAACTCATGCCAGAGGGTTTATTTATGTTTAAAAACCCGAACAATTATAACTCGCCTCTCGATATTTTATTTATTATTTCAGTTACGTTAGAACCGCGTTCTAACGAATCATCGGGGATAAATCTTAATTCGGGTGTAAGTCTTAGTCTTATTCTTTTTCCCACTTCATATCTTATTTTTGGTGTGTTTTCGGTAATTGCGGCAATTGTTGTTTTCTTTTCTTCTTCCGACGCAAATACGGAATAATATACTTTTGCATAAGAATTATCGTGTGATATTTCAATATCGGTTATTGATACAACCCCGTGAATTCTGGAATCTTTCAATTCTTTTTGGATTATATCAGCTATTTCTTTCATTAATGTTTTTCTGACACGTTCATTTCTTAAAGACATAATAAACTCCGATTGTTAAATTAAACTAACACTTGTCTTTCAATTTCTTCCGTTGCGGTAACTTTTATTATGTCACCTTCCTGTATGTCATTAAATTTATCAAAAGATATTCCGCATTCAAAGCCTTGTGCTACTTCTTTTACGTCATCTTTAAATCTCTTTAATTGGTCAATTTGACCTTTAAATATTTCAATTCCGTTTCTGTAAACGGTTGCATTTTTGTTTCTTGCGATTTTGCCCTCTGTAACGTAACATCCTGCAATTTTAGTTGTTTTGCCTATTGTAAATACCTGTCTTACTTCAGCTTGACCTAAAGCGACTTCTTTTATTTCAGGCTGTAAGAGGTTGAGCATTGTCTGCTCCAAGTCTTCCAATACTTGATAAATGATATTATATTTCTTGATTGTTACACCCTCTTTTTCAGCGGCAATTTGAGCATTCATATCTTCTTTTACCGTAAAACCTAAGATGATAGCATTACTTGCGCTGGCAAGCATAACATCGGCTTCCGATATATCGCCGACGCCGACATGGACTATTTTGGTTATGATTTCTTTTGATTCAAGCTGAGATACGCCTTGAGATACGGCTTCTGCCGCACCATGGGTATTTGCTTTTATTATTAAATTTAACCGTTTTATGTTATCTTCACTATTTCCTACCTGCTCATTTCTAATGTGTGCAGGTTTCATGCTGTCAAGTTTTGTGTTTCTTTCTTTTTCTTTTCGTTCTTGACATATAGCGCGCATTACTTTTTCGTTTTCAACTGCTTCAAAACTGTCGCCAGCTTGCGGTACTTCGGTTAACCCTAAAATCTCTACCGGAGTAGAAGGCTCTGCATTTTTTATTCTTTCTCCCGAGTCTGATAATAATGCTCTGACTCTGCCGCATACGCTTCCTACCACTACGCAGTCACCCGTATGCAGTGTTCCGTTTTGTACCAATAATGTTGCAACAGGGCCTTTACCTTTATCAAGTTTTGCTTCTATTACTACCCCCGAAGCCTTTGCTGTTTTATTTGCTCTTAAATTTTGAACTTCGGCTAACAGCAATATATATTCCAAAAGCTCATCTATACCTTTGCCTTGGAGTG
>CANQZO010000074.1 GCA_947628355.1 Candidatus Gastranaerophilales bacterium
TATTTTCCAATTTATCAAAAAGGTGTAAATTTTTATTAAATTCATAGCGTTTTAGACTACTTTTTTATAAAAAATTTTTTAGTCCCACTGCACTAATTAAAAATAAATAACAATTTAACTCTTTTTGTATACGTGGCAAATTATGAAAGGAGAACAGCCAATGTATACAAAAGAAGAAAAAACGGTTATGTATGTTTTAGTTCAAAACATCAGAAATTTTAGAAAGGAAACTCAGCATTCACAAAATGTTTTTGCGGAAAAGACAAATTATGAACGCGAACACATCGCAAAGGTCGAAACGGGAAAAAGAAATTTGACTCTTAAATATATTATAAGAACAAGTATTGCTTATAAAATCCCGATTAAAGAGTTATTTAATGATGTTTAAAGTTAAAAAAACGGAAATTAAATTAATACCGATACGGGTGCTTTTTATCTTTGTTTGTTTATTATTGTTGGGTTACGCTTCGCTAAGCCAAGATTTTACTTATTGTTCATATAATTCAGGGGTTACTGCATTATATTCATATATTAAAACATTACCGTTATCAAGTAATATTCCCTCTGTATTAAAATGCCCATAATTCATTTTGCCTATTAGTTGAGATTTTTTTGCTTTTAAGTCAACAATTTCTGCATTGTCTAAAACTTTAATACTTCCTTTAAATTTCCTTTTATAAATATCTTTTTCTCCGCCAAATACTAAAATACGATTATCTTTCAATTCTACCGCCCCAAATCCTGTTTCACCTCGTGAAATAACAAAATCGGCATTCTCTTCTATTTCTTCCTTATAGGGATTAAATATAACAATTTTAGAATTATCATTTAATATCATATATCCGTTATCATAAGCATTTTTATTGGTAAAGAATAAAATGTTGCCATTACTTAAATTAATAAACTTACAATATTTAAACGGCAATTTTTTTATTTCGGAAAAGGAATTATTTTCAATATCATAATATACATATTCGCAGACTTTAGAATTTATAAATATTAGAATTCTGTTATCTTTTAACTGTAGAACATTCATTACTGATTTATCATCTATAACATTATCGGTATTTAACAAGGTAAATTCGCCTGTTTTAGGGTTAAAAATTTCAATTTTATTTATCAATTTTTTATTATTTTTGCCTATACATCCGAAGCCTCCAAGCATAAAAACTCTTCCGTCTTTTAACTGAATTTTGATTGTTGCACTTCTTCGCAGAGTTACTTTTCCCGTCTTGGAATATGTATTCGTTTTGGGATTATATAATTGAGCATACATTGAATCATCATACGATTTTTTATAGTCATTATATTTTTTTAGAAATTCTGTATCGTTTTTTATATATGGGAAGTAAAAGTTTTCTTGTTCTTCAAATGATAAATTATTCCACTTAGCGTTAACTAAATGCATTATTTTTCCGTTATATTCATCTAAACTCATTCCTATCGGTCGTTTATAATTTCTTTTTTCTTCTTTATTCAAGTCCTCGTTTATTTTATTAACAATTTCACTTCGAAATTTTTCAAATGGAGTTGTCATTAAAGGACCAATAAATAATACATTTCCATTATTTAAAACAAATCCTTCATTTAGTTTTAATTCTATATTATTCATATCTGCTCCAAATGAAAAAGAATTATCTTTTGGATTAAATATAGGCATATTTTTTTCATGAGGAAATAGCACTCTGCCATCTTTTAATTTTATTCCGTGCCCATTAATTTTAATATTTTTATTGTCTAAATTTAATTTTTTAAAATGTCCACTGATAATATTTTGTTTATTAAAATTCTTTTCTTGCTCATACAAATTTGCATAAGATTTATTTGTATTCCAACAAAAATTAAAATGAAATAATATACTAATTAAAACAAAAATATTGCAAATTACTTTTATTTTATTAACTTTTCTCTGCTCTATATTTTTTTTATCATTATTCATAAAAACACCTAAACTTGTAAACAAAGCCATTATACCACTTTTACCCCCCCCCAAGACAAATGAAAAAACTAAACACATTATTTTTGTTCGAGTTAATTTTCACGATAAGCCGAAAGTGTTAAAAGCAAAACATCGCAACACAGTGAGGAGGCTGTGCCTGTATGCGACACCGCATTAAATATTATCCGGATTTATTTATTTCTTATCCTCTTTTATTTGTTTATTATCGGTTTCGTATTCTCTTAAGCCGGGAGCTGCGTTAACACCTGTTCTTTTCTTTGTTATGTAGTATTGCAATTTTGGTATTACTACACCGAGAGCAAATGCAGATACCGCAAGTGCAGCTATTCTAAAGCCTGCAGACATCATAAAGCTCTTTTTATCAACTTTTTTAATTAAATCGGCAGTAATCTCGCCGCCTTTTGCTTCTTTTGCAACAGCATTTACGTAATCATTAATATTTTTTCTGAAACCGTTAATTTTTTTCATCGGTATAAATTTAGCTTTATTTGTTAATGCATCACCAAATTTGCTCTTGTATATTTTCTCCATAAATTCGGGCGAATTAATAGAGCCGTTTCTTAAAACATCTTCAACCTGCTGTTTTGTAAGTACGCTTACTCCGCCCCTTGCAGGCTGGAGTTTTTCTGACATTTGCTTAGCTCTTTGCAATACAGACTCATCTGATATTATTTTCTTTAATTCATCAAAAGTTATTACATCTGTTTTTATGGCACTTAACACATTTTTTGCACTTTCATCCAATACACCAAGCGCATTTTTAGTAAATTCTTTTACACTTACAGAAGCTGCTCCGTCTTTAAATTGACTTACCATTTGTTCCCTTATCATTTTAGCTGATACAGGGTCAATAGTTGTTAATCCGCTGCTGTTGGTTAATTTCTGCAAGCCTTTATAAATTAACGGTGTACTTGCATAATAGAAGAATGCACTGCTTAAATCTCTAAAGAGGTACTCAAGCCCCTCATCCTTATTTCTTGCAGTCATAACACGTCCTGATGTAATTCCCACATCAGTTGTAAGCAGTTTGCATATTTTGTTGTTTTCTAGACAGTGCGCGACTGTAGTCATAACGGTGGATGCTCCGCCTTTAAATGCAACATCCTTTGATTTTTCTATTTTATTTGTGAAGTTTTCAAATGAATTAGCCTTTAATATTTCATCAGATAATGTTTGAGCATTTTTTGATTTTTCACTTTTCTTACTCATCATTAATTTAGTAATCTTTTGATTAATTTTAGGCATAACAAAACCAACAAAACCCGTTGCTAAAAGGGTGGAGGCTATTATTTTTGTGAACTTAAAAGCAGTCAGCTTTTTCATAACGGAAGCCGAATATTTTTCCGAAAGATTTAAAACAGGGTCCCGAAGCGCGTCTTTACCGACATCAAATTCTGTAATAGGTAATTTTAAGATATGTTTACCGATTGCATTGCCGATTTTATTAAATATATCAACTCCGCACATCCAAAATAAAGCACCGACAATATCATCGGTAAATCTTTCTCTAAACTCCGCAAAACCGCCTCTTTTATAAGCATTAACGCTTCTGCCTGTGGTAACACACGATTCCAGTGCAATTGTAGACGTTAAAGTATCCGGGTTAGCTAAAGCAGTAATTACCTTTCTTGCGTCAATACCTTTATAACTTACCTGATTATTCTTTTTAATATTTGATTTTTGTGTTTCGGAGTTTATACTTTGAATTAACATAGCTTTATTTGTTCACGATTACAAGTCTATAAAAAATATCAACTTGTTTTTTTGCTATTTTTTACAATATTTTTAACTTTCTTAATATTTTTTCTTTACAATATTTCTTTTGATTATATAATAAATTTACTCACTAATCCTCTAAGCAGATTGTTTCATTAACAATACTGACATTAGAAAGGAATAAATTATGGCAAATATTAAATCGGCTAAAAAAAGAATTTTAACTTCACAAAGAAACTATGAAAGAAATGTTGCTTTCAAGTCTTCCATTAAAACTGCAGTTAAAAAAGTTATTGTTTTAGCTCAAGCCAAAGAAAAAGACCAAAATGCAATTAACGCTGCTTTATCTAATGCTTATAAACTTTGTGATAAAGCCGTTTCTAAAGGTATTTTACATAAAAATACCGCTGCAAGAAAAAAATCAAGATTAACTTTAGCTGTTAATAAATTAATCGGTTAATTTTTTATTTTTGGTTAAAAAAAAGCTCCTGTCATTGAGGAGCTTTTTTTATATCAATTTTTCTTTTAACCTACAAGTCCGGAGTCATCATATTCTGAGGCTTTTACCATTATTGCGTGTTCAACGGGATTTTCCTTTTTTATTGATGTATCAAAAGGTGTTTCATCAAAATTGTATTCTTCTTTAACTCTTTTTAATTGGTTTTCATCCACCAATTTTTTTGCAAGTTCAGCTATTTCATATACCAATTGATATCTGTTATTAGTATTTTCATTTAAGTCCCAAGCTATTTTTATAATCTGGTTCATATTTACCTCCGTTATATAAAAATAATACTATGCTCATTTTTTATAAGCAAGCAGAGTTTATTGTTAACTTTTGTAACCGCCTCAAAACCCATGCCCCGTCATGCTTTTAACTGTTATTGCTTTTTGATTATTTATTGTGTTAAAAAATGTTAATTTATCTTTGTTTCATGTAAACCCATGCCCTGTCATGCTTTTGGTGATTTTTTAATTTTTTATTTTAATTCCACCGTAGCCGTGCTTCATGGCTTAAGTTTATTATATATTTATAGATTTCTTTAAGGTTTTTATGCAAAATAATCAAAATATTTTATATATTACAGGTAAAATTATTAATCTTCGCTCTGAAATTCTTTATAGAGAAGCTCAAGATGATTTCTTTTACTTTAATAAAACCAATTTAGCACTTGCAAAACTGTTAGAAGCGGTAAAACTTACTCCGTCTTTTGTTAAGGCACTTTTACTGTGTTCCGATATTTACTTTATTAAAGGTCAATTTAATAAATCACTGCAATTTGCTTTGGAAGCATTTGAATACAATCCGTATTCGCTTAAAGCTGCAGCTGCAATTGCTAACGGCTACTGTGCTTTAAAAAAGTTTTCTTTGGCTCTTGAATTCTGTGAAAAAGCGCTTAATTTTGTTCAAGATGATAATGACGCTATTTATTCGCAAATTATTGAAATTAAAATAAATTCTCTTATAGGATTAAAAAAATACAAACAGGCTTATATGACCTTTATTCAGTGTCAGTCTTTACTTGAACAAATTGATTTGCTCAATATTTACAATCAAAATTTCTATTTAATAAATCAAAAAATAAAACTGCAAAAAAAATTAATGAAATCAAATTTAAAAATTGTATGATAAACTTCAATCCTGCAGGTAATTTATTATGAAGCCTTTATTAAAAAACCTTTGTTTAATACTTATAACTGCTATCTTCATTTATTTGGTTTTTGTTAATATTGATTTTAAACAATTGTTGATTACGATTAAAAATATTGATATACCTTACCTTTTAATTTTGCCGATTTCAATTATTATATCCCTGTCGTTTCGAGGCTTATGCTTTAAACTTTTAATTTCTAAATCAGTTAATATTCCGTTAAAGGTATCAGCACCACTCTGCATAACAGGAGCAGCACTTAATATTTTTCTGCCTGCTCGTGCAGGTGACATTTTTAGAGCCATTTACACGGGAAATAAATTTAAAACGGATAAAATTAAAATTCTTGGCACCGTTATGCTGGAAAGGGTATTTGACGGCATAATTATTTTATCATTTTTGCTTTTGGGAATTTTTATATATAATAAAAATCCGCTTGCTCAAAAATTATCTTTACTCTCTGCATTAGTATTTGTAGGGGCATTTTTGTTTGCTTTTATAGCAGTAAAATATAATAAAATCCACAGTATTTGTTCATTTATTGAACAAAAATCATCTTTTCTCCCCGAAAAAATTAAACATCCGTTTTATTCTTTTCTCCATTTTACAAACAAGACCTGCAATTCTTTTATTGACGGATTTGAAGTTTTAAAATATCCAAAAACTTTATTTATGTCATTATTATCTTTTCTTGCTATTTGGCTTTTTGAATGTCTTAACTTTTATATAATAATACAAGGCTTTCATTGCAATGTTAACTGGTCTGTTACTTTATTTATCATAAGTTTTATTGCACTTGCCTGTATGATACCTTCTGCTTCTATATTTATAGGTCCGTATCAATATGCGGTTATAGCTGCATTTAATATATATCATCTTCCGAAAGAAACCGCCCTTGCAGTTTCTCTGGTTGAACAATCAGTTGTAATAATTACTACAGCCGTTATTTCTATTATTTTTTTCCTTAAAAACAACATTAATCTTAAAGATATTAATGAAAACATTAAAAATGAAGGTAAAAATTGTGAAAATTAATAATTATGAGTGCGTTTTAATATAAAATAGATAAGAAATTTAATAAAAAAATACATTATATATATTTTTTTTTATTGTTTAAAATTATAACACAAAATCAGGATATATACTTTTAGCAATCTATATTGCTATATAGATAGTTATGATAATATTCAATTTGACAACGCGTCAACCATAGGGAATGTAATTTATAAATATCAAGAAAAAAACTTGTACTTTTTCACATATTAAAAAAATAAACGTAATGATTATTAAACACATTTTTTGAAAAATAATAACAAAAAAACTTTACAAATTATCAATTTGTAATTTCAAATTGTTTTTTTATAAATATTAAAAGAATGGAAGGAGAAAAAATGACTATTCAATGGACACCGACAAATAAGCCGACTTTGGAATATAAAAGTACAAAAGACGGTAAAACATATTGTGCTAAGCAGTTAACGGGTACAGAAAACGGAAAAAGCATAACAGGAATGTATGTTTATGATAAATCCGCAAAACCTGATATGTTAGGTAATATACAAGGCGAGTTCATGTCAGTTCCTACTTTTATTGAAAAAATGGCAAAAGAATTACCAACAATCAATGCTGATTTAGCTAAACAATATAATCCAAACATTCAAACAATGAGTGCTGAGGAAAAATTTGATAAAGCATTTAATTCAGGTGTTCCGCTTTCTGACGACAAAATTTTAATAAGACCTTCTATTATGTTTACGGGGAGTCATAAAATTGAAAGAAATCAAGATGGTACTTATACTTTAACAACAACTTCTTATGTGGGCGGATATAAACATGAGCCTCAGATTAAGCAACTAACAGAAGATGAATTATATCATGACAAAGGTTTATGCGGAGGCAGCATTAAAAAATTAGACGATAATTCTTATGAAGTTACTTATTATACATCTTCTAATTATAAAGAACATGAAATGACAACTGAAGTTATGGATAAAAAGACTTGCATCGACTTTTTAAAAACTCATTGTCTGTATATATAATAAAATACAAAAAACTGTCTTATAAAAATAAGACAGTTTTTTTTTACAATGATAAATTAACTATTTAGCAAGGTATTCATTAATAGCTTTAGCTGCGCGTTTGCCTGCACCCATTGCATTAATTGCAGTAGATGAACCCGTCGGAGCTACGTCACCGCCTGCATATACTCCGTCAATAGAAGTTTCGCCCGTTTCGGCATTAATAATAATGTAACCTTTCGGGTTTGTTTCCAAGTCCATATTATCTCTAAGCATGGAAGCCTGTATTGTAGGGTTAGGACCTGTACCTAAAGCAACAACAACGGTATCAACATCTAAATCCATTGTTTTACCTGTCGGTATTGGTTTTCTTCTTCCTGATTCATCAGGTTCACCGAGTTCCATTATTTCAAACTGCATACCGCCTACATAACCTTCATTATTATAAATTTGTTTCGGTGCATGTAAGAATTGGAAAATTACCCCTTCTTCTTTAGCATGGCGGATTTCTTCCAATCTTGCGGGGAGTTCTGCTTCCGTACGTCTGTACATAATATAAACTTTTTTAAATCCTATTCTTACGGCAACTCTAGCTGCGTCCATTGCCACGTTACCGCCGCCGATAATAGCAGCTTTTTCGCCGACTCTTATAGGAGTTGGTGTTTCTTCCAAGTTTGCCTGCATTAAGTTAACACGGGTTAAAAATTCGTTAGCGGAATATACTCCGTTTAAGTTTTCACCGGGGATTCCCATCATTTTCGGAAGTCCTGCCCCGGAGCCTATAACGATTGCGTCAAAACCGTCATCTTTTAATTGTTTAACGGTAATAGATTTACCGACAACAACATTAGTAACGAATTTAACCCCCATAGCTTTTAAATTTGATATTTCTTTATCCAAGAATGTTCTGGGGAGTCTGAATGGAGGAATACCGTATCTTAAAACACCACCGAGTTTATGTAATGCTTCAAACACAACAACTTCGTGTCCTGCACGGCGCAAATCAGCAGCTGCAGTAATACCTGCACAGCCTGAACCTATAATTGCAACTTTTTTACCCGTTTCTTTTATTTCGCCAATCTGAGCATTTGTAGCGTCGCCGACATATCTTTCTAATGCCCCGATTGCGATTGGTTCTGATTTAATACCTAAAACGCATTTCCCCTCACATTGACGTTCCTGCGGACATACCCTGCCGCAAACAGAAGGAAGCAAGCTGGATTCTCTAATTACTTCACCTGCTTTTTCAATATTTCCTTCTTTTAATTCGTGGATAAATCCCGGAATATTTATATTTACAGGGCAGCCCTGAACACATCTGGGGTTTTTACAATTTAAACATCTTGATGCTTCAAGTTTTGCCTGTTCATCCGTTAAATTAGACTCTACCGCGTCAAAATTTGTACGTCTTACCATAGGGTCTTGCTCGTGTTGTCTTTGTCTTACTGCCATATTTTTTTCCTTTTTACTTAATCTTTATTTTATTATACTATAAAGATAATCATG
>CANQZO010000075.1 GCA_947628355.1 Candidatus Gastranaerophilales bacterium
AAGGCTTCTTTATCGGTGATTACGGTTTAACTGCAAGTTTTGAATCTGTATTCAAAACTTGCAGTTAAACCGTAATCACCGATAAAGAAGCCTTCGTCATAACCTCTAACAGATGAAATACCGCCGATTTGCATAGCTTCTGAAGCCCAAAGGTGTCTGTTTGCATATTGTCCGTTAACTTGTAATAACATCAACTGATTTGCGGGTAAAACTTGTAAACGGGCAGCACCTGCTTCGGCTTTTAAGAAATTGTTGCTTGATTTATCACGAGCTTTATTATAGTCGGAAGCGTCAATAGGAATACCTGTTGATAAACCGCCGTTAAATAACCATCTTCCGTAATAATCATCTTTAACATCAGTTAAGCTGGCTTTAATAACTTTTGTACGGTAGTCAGAAAGCACTGAATTAAATGCAGGACCGTATACATATGAATCTGAATATAAATCAGTATTACGCATATCTAAAGTGATATCGCCGTATAATCTGTAATCTTCACCGCGAGCTAATCTTCTTGATACGCCGATGAATACGTCATGTGATTCACCGTTAATATCCCACTCTCTTAAAGATTTGCCTAATTTAACTTTTGAATAAGAATAACCGAGGTTTAATCTTGTATCGTTTTTAGCTATAGGGATAGAATATATACCGCCAACACCTAAAGAACGTGAAGATAAAGCTAAAGTACCCATTAAAGTATCACCGTGACCCGTAACGTCATGAAGTCCTGCGTATAAAACGCCTCTTTGAGTACCGATAGCTTCACGGCCTTGATTATCATATCTTAAATCGAAGTTAATCGGAAATCTGTCTTTAACGTCTAAGGTTACGTCTGAGTATTCTTCTGATTCTTCGTTATCAGCGAAAGAAACAGAACCTTTCATATATTCTTCCGCGGTCATTTCGGTTAAAGCGTTACGAACATCTTTAACGTTTAAAACAGCGCCCGGCTTAATATTATTATCATCTAAATAGTGTTTATTAAGGTATGATGAGCGTTCCCATTTACCGGGGTTAATTTCAACATTACCGTATTTACCCTCTAAAATTTTAATTTCAACGATACCGTTTTGAACCTTTTGAGGCGGCAGATAAGCAATAGTTGAAAGATAGCCTTTACCTTGATAGTAATCGGTAATTTCGTTAGCTGACATAATAAGGTCGTTAATTGTAACTTCCTGGCCTATTTTAAAGTCAACCAATCTTCTTAAAACATATTCGGGGAAAGCAGTATTCCCTGTAATTTTAATTTCTTTAAGTTTAAAAGATACTTGTTCGGTATTAAGCATATCCATTTTCTTTTGGATATCAGCTTCTATAACCGCAGGATCCTTTGTTTCTTCATATTTTGTTTTAGCTTGATATTGTTTTGTTTGAATGAATGTAGAGTTATCTAACGAACCTGCGTCATAACCTGCAGCATTCGGTACTATATTTCCGTTTGGAGTAATAAAATCAGATGGTACAGGTGCAGCGAATGTACCTGCTCCGACAATTAAGGAAATACATAGTAATGTTGATTTTAATAATGATGTTTTCATTTTCCCGCTCTCTATTATTTTTATTCTGATATTACATATTATGATACTACACAAATAAATAATAATACAAATATATTACAATATTACATTATTTTTACTTTTACTTGCATAATTCAATCGTATGAAATATTAAACATGAGATAATTTGCGAAAAAAAATTAAGTTTATTACATAACTTTACAAACTGATTAAAATCAGTATTGTTTATTATATTTTAGCATTATAAAGAATTATTAAAATTTGTACTAAGTCATGGCAAAAAAATAATTTATGGATTTTAAAAAAAACATAAAAAATAAGTAATAAGTATAAAAAATAAATTCAGAGAACGGAGAAAGAAAATATGAGGAAATTATTAAGCAATGCGCTTGCAGTTAGTGTAATGATGTCAACTACAATGTTTTCAACAGCACTTGCTGCTGGTCTTGGAGCTGATGTACTTCCGGATTTAAGAAGTGCGGTAAACGGAAAGGTTACACAAGACGGACACAATATGAATGTCCAAGTGTCTGAAGGTGCTGGTAAAGTTGGTGAATTTAATTGGCGCAGTTTTAACGTAGGTAAAGATGCTTCCGTTAATTTTGAATTTACATCACATAACCAAACAGCTTTAAATAGAGTAGATCAAACAGGCGGTATGTCGCAAATATACGGTAGATTAACAAATTCCGGCTGCAGCGGATGCGGATATGCTGGGACCGGAAAAGTTATATTGTTGAACCCTAACGGTGTAATATTCGGCTCAGGCGCAAATGTAGATTTAAACTCATTTACTGTTTCATCATTTGACGGTAAATATGATGAAGCAAAAAAAGAGTTAACTCTGACAAGACAAAAAGATGCCGGTAATATAACAGTAATGGACGGCGCGAAAATACACGGAAATGAAGCCGTAAACTTTGCTGCTTCTAATGTTAACATATATAACGGTTCAAAAATTTCCACAGATGTAGGAATAAATAATTTTAATAATAATAAAGAATCCGTAGGAAAAGTAAAAATCGTAACAGCTGACGGCGTAACATTCGGTTATTACGGAAGCGGAGCGGTAAAACAAGTAAAAGATTTAAAAGCTGCTTCAGACAGAATGATAATTCAATTAAACGGTGATATTGAAGCAGGAAATATAGATGTAAGAAATTACTCAAATAATGAAAACAGTCAGTTAAACGTAAACGGAGCTAATTTAAAAGCAGTTAAAGCAGTAAAAGGAAGCGACGGAAATATTTGGTTAACCTCATTAAATAATGTCATAATAGGTGACTCAACAATAACGACATTAAATGCAACAGGTGCTGAGAATGTGGCTGACGGCGGTGATGTATTAATTCAGGCTTCTAAAAAAGCAACATTAGCCGGTCATGAAAAACAATCAAATGTAAATGCAGTAGGAAATGTAACAATAACATCATCAAAACATGACGTAGTTGTTGATAACGCACAAGTAAAAGCAGGAAAAGATATTAATGTTACTGCAGCAAATATTGCAGCCGTTCAAAATGCATCTGATTTGAATGCGGCCGGTAATGTTACAATTACGGGTAAAGAAAGAGCTCAAGTAATTGAAGGTTCAAAAGTTACGGGCGCTAAGGTAAAATTAGCTTCAGATAAGTATATATGGACAAAAGAAAATTCTGCTATTGTTTCAAGAAGCGGAGATGTTGATATTGAAGCTGCTAACGGTAAAATTGTAATGAAAAATACGACAGTTACCGCTGAAAATAATCATGATGTAAATTTAAAATCAGCAGAATCAATAACATCAACAAGATTAGCAGGCTCAACATTCACAGGCCGCAACGTAAATTTAACATCAACAGGTGACAGTGTATTGTTAACTTCAACAGAACAATTTAAACCTGCAACAGAGGGTGCATTAAATTTAAAAGGTGCAAAAAATGTTGAAATTAATTCACAAGGCGCATTAAACTTAAAAGATAAAAACTATACAATTGAAGCCGGCGAAAATGTATTCTTAACTTCTGCAAATAACGGCGATGTTGATGTAGATAATCATGTAACATTTAAAAATGCTCAAAAGGTATTTGTAAAATCAGATAAAAACTTAACAATTGATGCCGATATGAATAATATTCAAACAAACCTTTATTCAAAAAATGATATGAATGCAACTCTTGCCAATGTCGGTGTTCGAGAAAAAGGACTTATTGCCGAATCCGGTCATGACATGACAATAACAACAGACGGCGATTTATCCGTTTCAAGATTGGTATCAAAAAATGATATGACATTAAATGCAAAAAGAGTATTATCAGGAAGTCCTAAGACCACCGAAAAATTAAAAGAAGACGGTGACAGCAGCGACAGAGCATATATTGAAGTCGGCGGAACCTTTACTTCAAATCCCGAATACACCGTAACGGAATCGGCTGACAGAGTTGAAGAAAACGGTAAACTATATGACAAAAGACACCATATATATTACCAAGACGGAGAGGGAGAACAAGAAGAAATATTACTTGTAAATAAAAGAGAAGCAAAAAATGTAAAACCTGATGAGCCGGATTTACCGACTAACCCCGGTGCTGATGATAAAAAGCCTATAGAACCTGATGATGACAATGGCAATGGTTCGGTAACTCCTCCTCCAACAGAGCCTACCGATCCCGATCCTACCGATCCCGATCCGTCAAAACCAACAGATCCTACAGATCCGGATTGCAAAGATGAAGAGGGAAATGAAGTTGTAACACCCGAACAAAAACCGACTGTCCCCGGTGATGAAAGCTCACAAGGCGGTCAACAACAAGGCGGTGATCAAGGCAGCGAAGAAACTAATCCGTCAGTACCTGATATAGATACAGGAAAAGATAAAGACCCTGAACCTCCTCAAGAATCACAAGATAATGATAAAGACCAAAAAGAAGATAATGAGGACCTTGGCGGTGGTGAAAACAGACCTGATTTACCAAGTGATTCGGAAAGCAAAACACCCGAAATCGACTCACAGGGTGATAAAAAACCTGCTAACCCCGAAGAAGCAAGCAATATAAAATACAACATGGATAACGGTTCCTATATTATTAAAATGGAAAAAAGAAAATTATAATGTCATTATGCAAAAAGAGGAGTGAATTATATTCATTCCTCTTTTGCGTAAAATTTTCAAAAGAGTAAAAAGACAAGCGGAGAATATATTGTGAAAAGATTATTAATTTCAGCATTGGCGGTCAGTTTATTTACAACAATGACAATTCCGGTATCTGCAATGGCTGCAGGTATTGCAGATGGTGTACTGCCTCAAATTAAAGACGGCGGAATTAAAAACGGGTCTGTAGAAAAATTAACGGATGAACAATACGGATTAAATGTTAAAGTAAATGGCGGAAAAGGTACGGTAGGTCAATTTGATTGGAACAGTTTTAATGTAGGTAAGGATGCTCATGTAAACTTCGAATTTACAAACCATAATCAAACGGCATTAAATCGTGTAGACCAAACAGGCGGAATGTCTCAAATATACGGTAGAATTACAAATTCTTGCGGGGCAAACTGCACTTATACGGGAACAAGTAAAGTTATATTGTTAAATCCTAACGGAGTAATTTTTGGTTCGGGAGCAAATGTTGATTTGAATTCTTTTACGGTATCAACATTTAACGGAACTTATGACGCGGAAAATAAAGCGTTAACATTAACAAGAGAGGGCAATAACGGCATAATAAATGTTCTTGACGGTGCGCAAATTAAAGGTGATGAGGGCGTAAATTTTGCCGCAGGTACAGTAAATATATATAAGGGTTCCAAAATTTCAACCGGACTTGAAAAGAATTTTAATAACGGACAAGCATCTATAGGAAAAGTAAAACTCGTAACGGCCGACGGAGTAACATTTAACTACTACGGAAGCGGCGGTGTAAGAGATTTAAGTGATGTTCAAGTTTCTAAAGATAAAATGACGCTTCAAGTTAACGGTGAAATTACCGCAGGAAATATAGATTTAAGAAATTACTCCACAAATGCGGAAAGCCAAACTAACTTATACGGTGCTAAATTAAAAGCGGTTAAAGCGGAAGTCGGAAATGACGGTAATATTTGGCTAACCGCAACTAATAATGTTATAGTCGGCGATGCTGATATCAAAACTGAAAACGGCGGAAATGTTTATTTCCAATCCGGCAGAAAGTTAACTTTGGCAGATTCAAAAGTTAATTCATCAGGTGATGTTGATTTTTATTCATCAAACTATGATGTAGTTGTTGATAATTCAAAGGTTAATGCTTTAGGTAGCGTGAAAGTTGATGCGGGTGCAATTGCTGCCGTCCAAAATAATTCGTCAATAGATACATCTAATGCGCCTCTAAATAAGGGCAATGTTGACATCGTATCAAGAAATGACAGGGCACAAGTTTTAGGTTCAACATTAAAAGCTAACGGTAATATAACAGTTGACTCAAATAAAAATAATGCTTATGTTCAGCATTCAAATGTTGTCGGACGTGATGTCGTAATAAAAGCAGATAACGGAAAAGCATCCATAACTGATAACGGAACAATAAATGTAAAAAATAGTTTAACTGTTGATACTAAAGACGAAATAAACGAATCAACATTTAAAAATACTTCTTTCATGGTTACAAATGATATTAATTTAACATCAAAAGACAATATTAAACTGGCAGGTATTGATAAATTACGTGCCGTAAGAGGAACTATAAAATTTAAGGCTGATAAGAATATTGAAATTGTAAATGACGGTTCTTCAGCGGGTAAAGAAGATTTAAGTTTTTATTTAACAAAAACTGAATTTGATGCCGGAGAAAATGTAAAAATTGCTGCCGAAAAAGGTAATGTTTACATGAACGGTAATTATGTAAAATTTAAAAATGCAGATAATGTTGATATTAAAGCAGGTAAAAACTTAACTTTAAAAAATGAAAGTTTCGGTGAATCTCAAGTAAAATTAACGGCAGGCGAAACTTTGGATTATGTTAATGAAAAAGCTGCTAAAGAAGACGGACATGCTGATTTGGGTATTTTAGGCAATAACAATGTTACATTATCAGCTAAAAAAGGTAAATTCTCTTATAAAAACGGTGATGTTAATATTGAAAGCACAGACCAAATTAATAGAAGTCTTAACGGTGTAAAAGAAGAAATTGAATTTAATGCTCAAGGCGGTGACTTAACCGTTAAAAATCTTGATTTTAGCGGGGATGTGTCAGGCACTTCGGCAAAACAAGCAGTATTTAATGCTAAAGATAACTTAACTGTTGAGGGGCTAAAAGGTGTAACTAATAGAGAAAAAGGCTTAATTGCTCATGCCGGAAAAAACATGTCAATCACAACCGCAGAAAATACTGATTTAGCAATATCCGAATTAGTATCCGGCGGAGAGATGAGATTAACATTAAAAGAAGATGAAGCAGGAAATACAGGCGATTTCCTTGCAGGACCTCAGCCTAAAGGAGAAGACGGGCATGGACTTCATTATTATCACGAGGTCAATGATGCTGATAACAGTGCATATCTTGAAGCAGGCGGTAAACTTGTTCTTAAACAAGGGCCTAAAAAAGGAACGGTTATACAGAATAACGGTAGTGTAACTTCTTCGGATGTAAAAAGGAAAGGACATATAATCGGTGAGGAAAAAGATGAAACACATGACTTCTTATATTCGATAAAACCTGCAACCTGAGACTTGGCATGAAGATCCGGGTATAGGACAAAATTTCCAAGATTATGAGTATTATTATACTGTAGAAGACAGTCAAGGTAATATTTATACTGTTTATGATGAAGAACAAAGAGTAGACGGCCGTAGTTTTGATTTTAAGATAAAGAAAGAAGATAAAGCTACCGGCGATACATATTATTACCAAGATGAAGAATTGGGTGCAAAAAATTATGAAGTTCATAAAAAAAATGGTGAATGGTATTTTGCATTTAATGATGAGGATTTATAATAATTCAGCAATTAATTAAAAAAGACGCGGGTTTTTTCCGCGTCTTTTTGTTCTTTACAAAAGTTAACAAAATGATATAAAAAAGTAAATTTTTAAGATATAAATTTTTTATATATAGTATATAAAGGTTATATTTTTTATTTTAAGAGAGATTTAAAAGTAAAAGATTATGTAAAAAAAGAAAAACAAAATGTAACAAATTATTTAGATATAGCAATTTTTTTTTTTAGATTACTTATTAGAGTATAACTTAGACGTATAATTTACATGAAAAACATAAAGGAAGAAGAACATGAAAAAATTATTAAGTACAGCAATTGCATTTGGTTTATTATCAACATTAACCCCTGCAGCATTTGCACTTGATGTAAATGCACTTCCTAGTTTAAAAGGGGATCCTGTAAACGGTTCTGTTACACAAAACGGACATGACATGAATGTTAAAGTTGAGGGCGGTCAAGGAACTGTTGGTAAATTTAATTGGAACAGTTTTAATGTAGGAAAAGATGCTTCAGTTAATTTTGAATTTTCAGCTCATAACCAAACATCATTAAATATAGTTGATTCAACAGGCGGAATGTCCCAAATATACGGTAATTTAACAAACTCCGGCTGCAGCGGCTGCGGCTATGCAGGGACAGGTAAAGTTATTTTATTAAACCCCAACGGTGTTTTATTTGGTGAAACAGCAAACGTAAATTTAAACTCATTTACAGCATCAGGATTTAACGGTACTTATGACAACAATAAACTTACACTTACAAAAGGTGAAAAAGCAGGTGATATAGTTGTTAAAAGCGGTGCTCAAATTTACGGTGATGAAGCTGTTAACTTTGCAGGTAAAAACGTAAATATATATAACGGTTCAAAAATTTCAACAAACATAAATAAAAATAACTTTAACAAAGATACAATGGTAATGGGTAAAGTTAAAATTGCAACAGGCGACGGTGTTAACTTTACATATTACAACAGCGGTGCTGTTAAAAACATGGATGTAACTTCTTCAGCAGATAAAATGATTATCCAAGTTAACGGTGATATTACATCAGGAAATATTGATATAAGAAACGGCTCAACAAATGCAGACAGCCAAATAAACTTAAACAATGCTACATTAAAAGCTGTTAAAGCAGAAGTTGGAAATGACGGTAATATCTGGTTAACATCAAGTAATAAAGCAATAGTTGGCGGTTCAACTCTTCTTGCAGGCGGTGATATCGCTATTCAAGCTAACGAAAAAGTTACTGTTGCAAGCGGATATCCTAACGCTGAAAGTTCATATTTAACTGCTAACGGCAATATTTCTCTTGAATCTAAAAAAGGTGATACTGTTGTTGTTAGTCAATAT
>CANQZO010000076.1 GCA_947628355.1 Candidatus Gastranaerophilales bacterium
ACTCCAATCCCCCCCCCCGTGAGTTTTGGCGATTTGAATAATTCTGAAAACATGCGTGAAAACTTGCTCATAGCTGTATTATATATCTCGGAATTAATTTTTGCAATGGTTTTATTTTAAATTCCATTTCTTTTTTAATTCTTTTAAAGTGCCGTCTTTTTGCATTCTTGTTATTATTATGTTCACATTTCTTTTTAATTTATCATCTTCTTCATCATCGCTTTTGCGAATACCTACGGCATAGGCTTCTTTTGTGATTTTATTTTTTAACATTCGATAACCTTTATGGTCAATAAGAAATCCCGAAAGGATTGTATCATCAGTGCTTATTGCGTCTGCTTCGCCGTTTAAAAAAGCATTAAATGCTTCTTCATAATTTTTATATCCGATAATTTTTGCCATTGGGATTATTCTTCTGATATTTCTTTCGGCTGTTGAACCTAAAACCACTATTGTTTTTTTATCTTTTAAATCGGAAAATGTGTGTATGTCGCTGTTTTCTTTTACCAGAGCACTTTGACCCGCTATATAATACGGCAGTGAAAAATCAATAAGCAGAGCCCTCTGCGGAGTTATTGACATTGTTGCTATTATTAAATCAACTTCTCCCGAGGTTAATGCTTCAATTTTGGTATTGGGAGTTACGCTTACAAACTTTATTTTCCGCTCGCTGCCTAAGATGTCTTGCGCTATATATCTTGCAACATCTATATCAAAGCCCTCGGGTTTATTTGTAACGGAGCTTATATATCCGAACGGCTTTGAATCCGTTTTTACTCCCGCTATTAAATAATCCCGATTTACTATTTCGTCATATCTGCTTATTTTTTCTTTTTTCCCGCACCCTGTGAATATTATCACCGCGAGAATTAATAATGTTATAATTTTTTTCATTATTTTTTCCTTGTTATTTACAACAATATCATATTTTGAATAATTATTCACTTTCAAAAAAATATCAGTATAATAAAAGTATGAGAAAGATAACATCGGCTTTATTTTTATTAATGACTGTAATTATTACTACAGGTGCAGGGTACGTTGGTACATTGCCTGATGTTGAAGCGGAATTTGATTATTTACGAAAGGAAAGCAGTGAAAATGCGCAAGCTCCGTATTCTGTTGAGGAGCTTGATAAACAAAATGAAGAAAAATTAAAACCCGTTCCGCGTGAAAATGAAAATTATGTTGATATTATTATTAAGAAAGACGGAACAACGGATTATCTTAAAGATGTTAATTCGGTAATTCTTATTCTTGAAAAGTTAAGAAAGTGTCTTAATACTGACAGAAACATACAAAAATTTAATGCTATTGTCAGTAATTTGATTGACAATGTTGCATATATAACAAGCGAATACAAAGGAAAACCGGAAAGTAATTATTTATCTTATAACAGATTAAATACTTTATCGGCACAGGCTCGTGATGTCGCTAATTTCAGAATGAATGCTCAAAAATATCAAAGCTATATTCCTTATACGTCGAGCGAAAATATATATACCAAAGAAAATATAGACGCTAAAATGGAAGCACTTTTGGTTAATGTTAACGAAACTATTTTTATTTTAAAGAATTTGGAATAATTACTCTAAATATTAGCTTGTTGACTGTTTATTACATTTAAACTTCCCTCTATATTGCAATAGGAGAGAAGAAAATGCTAAGAAAAATAATATTAACAATGGTGATTTTTATATCACTGCAGGCAGCGGTTTACAGTTATTCGCCCGAACAGCTTTCTAATATGGAAATGGTAAAATACGGTCAAAGTTTTGAAAATGACAGTCTTTCTTCAAGGTTAATGAGGCTGGAAACGGATTTATTCGGTATGACTCAATCGGGAGATATTGACTCAAGACTTGATATGATTTCTCAAATGATAGGTTCATCGTCCTCTATACCTGTTTATGAGCCTTATAATGCTTATTATCCGAAAGAAAAAAAGGGTATAATAAACAGATTTTTAAATAACTTGTCCGATGATTTTTCAAACGGAGCCTTAACGGGATTTACTCCTCCCATAACTTCCACAGGATATGTTAATGATTTTTACGGAAACGGATTTATGAATTATACAAATAATACGGGAAGATACTGCCCATTTCATAATACTTATCATAATAGCGGGTTCTTTAATAATCGTAATGATTTTTGGTACGGAAGAAATAAATATCCTCGTGCGCTAAGTCACAGAAACAATTTTAGAGCTTCACGTCTTTGGCGCAATCCGAATTATGCAAATTTTAATTCATACGCTAACCCCTACGGATATTACAGAAGCCCTATACCGACAAATACTTATACAAATGTGTTAACCAGGTCCGGTGTGCATATTATAAAGGACTGATTTTATACAATAAAAAAGAGAACTTTTTACAAAGTTCTCTTTTACTAAATATTTATTATTTTCTATGATTCATAAACATAGCATAATAAAGATGCTTCTCTTGCTTTTTTAACAGCTTTTGCAAGCATTCTTTGGTGCTCCGCACAGGTGCCTGTAATTCTTCTTGGCAGAATTTTACCTGCTTCGGTTAAGTATTTTCTTAACTTTTGAGCATCTTTGTAATCAATAGTTTCTATTTTATCCGCACAGAAACTGCAATTTTTACGTTTTTTCTTGTCTGATTGTTCTTTTGCCATAATTCTTTCCTTTACTTTCTAAAACGGTATCTCTTCTTCGCCGATTAAAACATCATTCATCTCTACTTCAGAGAACTTAACAACTTCGTCTGATGTTTTATTGGAAGAAGCTGATGGCGATACAGAGTTTGATGATGAAATTACTTCAAAACTTGATAAATCAAGTTCCGTAACCTTTTTTTCCGTTCCTTCCTCTGTTTGAACGGATGAAATTTGAAGTCTACCGTCAACAACAATCTTATCACCTTTAGAAACGGCTTGTTCCAGCGTTTCAGCCAGATTGCCGCGTGCTATAACTCTGATTAATGATATTTCTTTTTCGTCAATGTTTAAAGTAAACGAAGTAACGGGTATATTATTGCCCGTAAATCTTTTTTCGGGATTTCTGTAAACCGTACCTGATAATACTGCTTTAGCTATTGACATATTTTTCTCCGAGTTATGCTTTTACTTCTGATGTTTCAACTAACATTATTCTTAAGATATTTTCGTTTAATCTTAATTGTCTGTTGAACTTATCAGCTTGATTGGGTTCTAATTCATAGTTATGAACAACAAAGTATCCGTCGCGGTAATCTTTGATGTCATAAGATAATTTTTTTCTGCCCATTTTGTCTGTTGATAAAACTTTTCCGCCTAAAGAAGTAATTGTTTCTTCAATTTTAGCGCAAACTTTATCAAATTCTTCTGAATCAATATTCGGTTTGATTATTGATAATAATTCGTAAGTTCTCAATTTATTTCTCCTTGACTTTTAATATATCAATAAATATGTTACCACGAACATTTTTAATTACAAATACAATGTTACTTTTTGTGATATTATTGAAATATGGAAAAGTTTAAATTAATCGGAAAAACAATAGCCGAACTTGAAAATTTTATGATTGAAAACGGTCAATCAAAGTTTCGTGCAAGGCAGGTTTTTAACTGGATATATTTAAAATCGGCGGATTGCTTTGATAATATGACGGATTTGCCTCAAAGTGCGCGTGAATTTTTAAAAGAAAAAGCTGAAATTACATCGGTTGTTATAAAAGAAAAGCAGATAAGCAAAGACTCCACAATGAAATTTTTGTTTGAGCTTTCGGACGGGAATTTTGCCGAGGCTGTATTAATGCGTTTTGATAACAGAGCAAATCTTACCGCCTGCATATCCGCGCAGGTCGGCTGTCCTATGGGGTGCAGTTTTTGTGCTACCGCAAAATTAGGATTTAAACGTAATTTAACCGTTGAGGAGATAATATCTCAAATATATTTAATACAGGCAGATACGGGGCTTAAAGTTACAAATATTGTATATATGGGGCAGGGTGAGCCGTTATTAAATTTTAATAATTTAATTGAGTCAATTAAATTATTCCGCGCAAATTTCGTTGTCGGTGCAAGAAGAATAACTGTTTCCACCTGCGGGTTAATCCCCGAAATAAATAAACTGGCGGAGTTAGATTTTCAATCAACATTGGCAATATCTCTGCACGCTCCAAATCAAGAAAAAAGAAAAACAATCATGCCTGTTGCCAATAAATACAAATATGATGATTTAATTAAAACATTAAAATCCTATACCGAAAAAACGGGCAGACGTGTAACTATTGAATACGTATTAATGAAAGGAATTAATGATTCCGTTAATGACGCCAAAGAACTTGCAGTTTCAACCGCAAAATTAAAAAGTAATGTTAATTTGATTGTTTATAACGAAAATGAAAAAAGCCCGTATAAAAAACCGTCTAAAGAAAATATATTAAAGTTTAAGTATATTCTTGAAGCGTCGGGGAAAAAAGTAACGATAAGGCTTGAAAGGGGTGCGGATATTGATGCCGCCTGCGGTCAGTTGAGCGCAAAAATGAAAACATAATAAAAAACTTGTCATGTTTTTTATTTTGTGATTAAAATAATAATATAAATTCGTATAAATGTTTTAGTGACAAAAATAAATAAATCATTTATAATTGTAATCGGTAGAAATAAAATCTAATCAACATTGTAATTTTTAAAAAGAACATCCTGACAGGAGAGAGATTAAGTTCTTGCGTAAGAAAAAGGGACATTAAATGTACGTAAATAAGTGTATTAAGTGCGGCGCCGAGTTTGAAACAAAAAACCCAAAAAGAGTTATTTGCCCGAATTGTTTGTATTCCGATAAAAAATATACGGAGGGTTTGTCGCAGGAAGCGGCTAATGCAAATAATCAGTCCGAAACAAAAACCGCAAATTCATATTCGTTCGGCTCTGATGAGGGCAGAGAACCAAAAAAACGTACTTATGAACGCCCCGAAAGACAAGAACAAAACGGCGGTTATAATCGTAATTTTAGTAACAACAGATATGACAGACCCCACAGAAATCAAGGCGGATTTCAAAGACCATACAATAAACAAAGAAATGATAACGGACAAAGACGCGGCGGATTTAATAACAGAGGCGGTTTTAATAAACGTCCCGGCGGAAAGGGAAAACCTCAAAAACAAAAGCAATTGCTTGTAAGCAAGGAGCAAATTGAACAAATAGAAATTCTTTATAAAAAAGCTCTCCCGCTTCCTAACCCCGATATTCATGAAATAATAGGACAGGCTATAAATTTAGAACCGAGAAAAGTATTTTTCGGAATTAATTTGGTGCGTCAAAAATTAATGCTTCCAAAACTTCCGTTCCCGAAAAGAAAACTTGCGGTTTCTCCCGATCAATTATTTGCAATAAAAAATCTTTATGAACCATTATTGCCTTTGCCTCCAATAGGTTGTCATAAAATTATTGCGGCTCAGCTTAGAATGGACGAATGGAGAGTTCATGTCGGCATCGGACTTATAAGAAAACAAATGGGACTTGATCGTTGGAATCAAGACAGAGATGATGTTCCTGCCGAACAAAAAAAGAATAATTAATTATGAATGATGATTTAATCTCGGTTGCTAAGATTTTAAATTTCCACGGAATTAAAGGGGAAATAAAAGCGGGTTTTTCTAAAGGCAGAGAAAAACAAATTGAGGCTTTAAAAAAAGTTTATATAAAAAAAAACAATGACTATACCGAAATGAATGTTACATCCGTACGCTTTCATAAGCATTTTGCCATTATAAAATTAAAAGAAATGCAAACCGTTAACGATGTAGAAGAATATAAGGGCTGTGATATTTATATTCCAAAGTCAGAGGTTGAAAATACGCTTGAAAATAATGAATATTTAATCAGCGATTTAATCGGGATGGATGTATATGACGAGGATGGCGGAAATATAGGAACGGTTTGTGCCGTCGGTGAAAATCTTGCAAGCGATTTGCTTTCAATTAAAGACGGAAACGGAAAAGAACATTTAGTCCCTTTTGTTAAAGCACTTGTGCCTGTTGTTGACTTAAAAGGCAGAAAAATTGTTGTTAATAATATAGAGGGGCTTATAAATTGAGATTTGATGTGCTGTCTTTATTCCCCGAGGTTATTGAAAACGGTTGTGATTTCAGCATAATAAAACGTGCAGTATCGCAAGGGATAATTGATATAAAAGCAATAAATCCCAGAGATTATACCCTTGATAAACACAGAAAAACCGATGATACTCCCTATGGGGGCGGGGCGGGCATGCTGTTAAGCTGTCAGCCTTATATTGACGCTTATAAAAGTATACAAAAAATTTCTAATAGCAAAACAATAATAATGTCGCCGAAAGGGAAAATATATGACCAGAGTAAAGCCCTAGAGTTATCAAAATCAGATCAGTTAATTATTATATGCGGGCACTATGAGGGCTTTGACAGCAGAATAACGGAAATAACCAAAGCCGAGGAAATTTCAATAGGCGATTTTGTTATGACAGGCGGTGAATACCCTGCTTTATGTATAATTGACAGTATAACAAGGCTGATAAAAGGTGTTTTGGGCGACGATGAGTCTGCGGAATATGACTCTCATTCCGACGGATTGTTAGAGTATCCTCATTATACAAAACCAAGAGAATACATGGGGCTTTGTGTTCCCGAAATTCTGCTTTCGGGTAATCATGAAAAAATAAAAGAATGGAGAAGACTTCAGCAGTTTATAATGACGAAAGAAAAACGTCCCGATTTATTTGAAAAATTTTTAAAGGGAAATTTAAGCGATTACGATAAAAAGATTTTGAAAAAAAATAATTTGATTTAAAATATTAGAAAAAGGATTGGATTAAAAATGAAAGCAGCAGTTCTGCGTGATAAAAAATTTGTTATTGAAAATGTACCTAAACCCTTGCTTGATGAATACGGAGAGGGTGCTATCGTAAAAGTCACGGGGTGCGGATTGTGCGGGTCTGACATAGTAAAAATCAGAACAGGTAAAGCAAAAGACGGCGATGTCTTAGGGCATGAAGTAGTCGGTGAAATTGTAGAAATAAATTCAAAAACAGAATTTGAATCCGGAGATAAAGTGGTAATGGGGCATCATGTTCCATGTTTCAGCTGTACGTATTGCTGGAACGGTAATTTCTCCATGTGCCGTCATTTTAAAGAAACAAATATAATCCCCGGCGGGTTTGCGCAGTATATATATGTCAGTGAAGAACATCTCAGAAATACCGTTTTCCACGTAAATTTAAGTTTGAGTGATACGGAAGCGTCTTTTATGGAGCCTTTAGGGTGCTGTATAAGAGCTGTTAAACGTGCAAAAATTAAAGATAATTCAAAAAATCTTATAATAGGACTGGGAACTGTCGGAATATTAATGGGAGAAACGGTAAAGGCGTTTGGAAATTCCGTGTACGGCTGCGACTTATTATATGACAGAGTTTGTTTGTCCGAAAAATACGGATTTGATAAATCTTTTGTTTTAAAAGATGAGCAAAGCACATTAAGTGAAATGAAAAAAACAGCACCGTTAGGTTTTGATAATGTATTTTTAACTGCTGGCGCTTCATCATCATTGGATTTTGCCGTGAAAGCAGCACGCGACGGAGCTTCAATTGTTGTATTCTCCAGCGTGAAAGATGATATGAAAGGTTTTTGCAACAATGAAATTTATTATCGCGAATTAAATATTATCGGCAGTTACTCGCCTTCTCCCATGGATTTGGAGGATTCCATTGCGCTGCTTGAAGAAAGAAAAGTTAAAACAGAAGGATTATTAACTGAATATCCTATTGAGGGATTAAATGATGCGGTTAATGATACACTGTCTAATAAAATAATGAAAGCCTATATTAAATTATGAAAATGAAATCTATACAGTATTATGCTCCGTTAAATATAAAGTATGAAGAAGTTGATATAAAAGACCCGAAAGATGGCGAGGTACAGGTAAAAATAAAGGCTGCGCTTACCTGCGGTACAGATGTAAAAACATACAGACGCGGTCATCCGGTTTTAATAAAAAAAATACCATCGGGCTTCGGGCATGAATTTGCGGGCGATATTGTTAAAATAGGGAAAAATGTTTCGGGTTTTAAAATTGGTGATAGAGTTGTTGCTGCAAATTCCGCGCCTTGCGGAGAATGTTTTTTCTGTAAACGGGGCGAGTATAATTTATGCGAAAAATTGGAATTTTTAAACGGAGCTTATGCCGAATATATAAATATTCCAAAATCAATAGTAAAAAGAAATTTAATAGTATTACCCGATGATTTGAGCTATGAAAAAGCAGCGTTTTCGGAACCTCTTGCAAATGTTGTACATGGAATTGAACGAACGGGAATAAAAGCAGGGCAGTCTGTAGGTGTGGTTGGGCTTGGTCCAATCGGGCTTATGTTTGTTAAACTTGCAAAACTTAAGGGGGCAAGAGTTATAGCAGCGGGAAGAAATCCGTTAAAATTAAAAATGGCAAAAGAATTTGGCGGAGCTGACGAAATAATTGACCTTACAAAATACCAAAATCCCGAAAAAATATTTATAGATTTTTCTGACGGAAAAAAGGGACTGGATGTAGCGGTTGAATGTGTCGGTTTGCCTGAAATTTGGGAAAGAATGTTTACATTTGTCCGCCGAGGCGGAATTGTGCATTTATTTGGCGGGTGCAAATCGGGAACCTCCGTATCAATAGATACACGCAGACTTCACTATGATGAAATAAAAGTTATAAGTATATTCCACCATACTCCTTTATATTTTAGAGAAGCATTAAGGCTGATATCATCGGGAGAAGTTCCCGTTGAAAAATTAATTA
>CANQZO010000077.1 GCA_947628355.1 Candidatus Gastranaerophilales bacterium
CCGTATCCCAATCAGCTGTGGTCATCATTTTACTGACTAACGTGGTAAACTCAATAGGTTTAAAATTAACTTTTATACCGAGCTCCCTTAAGTCATCTTTTACCATAACTCCGCATGCTTCACGCTCTGTCTGACCCGCATTTGTATATAAATCAAACTCGACTTCATTTCCGTCTTTATCATGAAGATATCCGTTTTTATCCAAATAAAAACCGGACTCTTTTAACAATGTTTTCGCGTATTCCAAATTCCTTTCATGCCCGCTTGCCAGCGCTTCATTCAAATAAATTGAAGATAATGACTCCGCTGTGAATAACGACTGAGCGGCACCATTTGCAACATTATAAACCATTGCATTTCTGTCTATGGCATAATCAATTGCCGTTCTGAATTTAACATCATTAAACCATTTTTGTTTTACGGGATTTACATAATATTGACCGTCTTTATTTTTTCCTGTTTTCAAATTAAATGCAATAAACATTGTACCCGTATTCGGACCGAGATTATAAATCTTAAAATCGGAATTTTTTTCTTTAGCTTTAAATCTGGGCAAATCTTTTCCTCTTACTGATATAACATCCAATTCTCCCGCCTCAAACTTTAATAATTCGTTATTTAAGTCACCTACTATTAATATTACATACTTATCTATATATGGGAGTTTATTTTTATTTTCATCAATTACGTAATAATTAGGGTTGCGCTTAAAAACAACTCGCTGTGCAGGGATATATTCTTCAAGCATAAATGCGCCCGACGATACTATATCTTTAGGACCGGTGGTAGTTCCCAAATAAGTATCAAAATACCTTTTGCCCTTTTGTATTACGGGTTTATAAATGTGAACGGGGGCAATTGATGTTCCTACAAATCTTAAAAAAGGAGCAAACGGCTTTTTTATTTTAAATTCTACTGTATATTTATCAATTTTCTTTACTTTGGGATATTCACCATCAATTAAAACGGAATCGCGCAAAGATGTATTGCCGAAGCCTGCTAAAATTATGTCATTCCAAGTAAATACAACATCATCTGATGTAATTTCTTTTCCGTCAGTCCATTTTAAACCTTTTCTTAAAGTAATCGTATAAGTTTTTTGATCTTTGGAAACTTTATATTCTTTTGCCAGATTTGGTATAACCTCTCCTGTTACGGGGTCTGTTGTAAGCAAAGACTCATAAAGTAAATCGCCTATTTCTGAAGATGTCGCGTCCTTTGATACCCAAGGATTAAATGTTTTTGGTCCCTCTCCTATAGTTGAAACAATTATCTGACCTCCGAATTTTCCGACTTGAGACCGGGACATTTTGTAATCTATACCATTTATTGTTACGGTTTGAGGCTCTTTATATTCAACTTTTGTGTTTTCTTGATTTTTAGCGTCTTGAATAATATTTTCATTTTCATCTGCCCCTTTATCAATTCTAAAGCAAGATACAAGCACAAGCGATATAAATATTAAAGCTATAAATATTTTTCCGATAATTTTCATAATTTCAGATTATCACGGCATGTATAAAAAATAAAATTACTCGACAGGTTCGCCATAAAGACACCAAGTTTGAGCTTTGTTTATCTTAACATTAACAAAATCGCCTATTTTATATTTATCTGATTTAAAATGCACAATTTTATTATTCCCCGCGCGTCCGTTCAAAATAATTTGATTGTCTTTTTGTGTTTGAGCTTCTACAAGAACATTTAAAACTTTATCTAAAAACTTTTTGTTCGATAACAAGGCTAAATCACGATTTTTAGCATTTAACCTTTCTAATCTTTCATATTTTATATCCTCTGCGATAAATTTATCAGTCATTTTACCGGCTTTTGTAAATTCTCTCGGAGAATATGCGGCAGTATTACTGTAATCAAGCTCAAGTTCTTCCATTGCTTTTAAGGTATCGGTAAATTCTTCTTCTGTTTCAGAGGGGAACCCTGCTATAAAATCACTTGTTATTGTAACATTTTCAAACCTGTTTCTTATTTTAGAAACAATATTGTAGTATTCTTCTTTTGTATAGCGCCTGTTCATTTCTTTTAATATACGCGAATTTCCCGATTGCATAGGAATATGAAAGTATTTACATACTTTTTCGCACTCATCAACGGCATTTATAAGGTCATCTGTAATATCAGAAGGATATGAAGTAACAAAACGTATTCTAAATTCTCCATCTAATTTATTTAATGCTCTTAATAAATTTGCAAGAGTAATATCGGGATTATTAAAATCTTTCCCGTAACTATCCACATTTTGACCTAAAAGAGTAATTTCTTTAAAGCCCTGTTTTAAAATATTTTCAGCTTCAGTTATAATTTCTTCGGGTCTTCGCGAGCGCTCGCGCCCTCGGGTAAAAGGAACGACACAGTATGTACAAAAATTATTACATCCCTCTATTATCGGAATCCAAGCGTTAACAGAGGCATTTCTTATTATTTTAAAATCATTTTGGTCTTTTACAACAGGCTTAGTTGTAATGGCACAAACTTTTTCATCATTCTCAATACGTTTAATAAGTTCGGGCAGTTCATATATATTATGAGTACCAAAAACCAAATCAACATAAGGCGCACGTTTTCTGACTTTTTCTTTATCCTGCTGAGCAACACATCCGCATATAGCTATTTTAAGATTAGGTTTATCTTTTTTTCGCTTGCCCCAAACTCCTAATTGGCTGTATGCTTTATCTGCCGATAACTGCCTTATTGAACAGGTGTTTATTATTAATAAATCAGCTTCTTTTTCGTTATTTGTATTTTCATAACCAAAGTGAGAAAGAATACCCGCTATTCTTTCACTGTCCGATTTATTCATCTGGCAGCCCAGAGTTTCTATATATAATTTTTTCATAAAATTATTATACTTTAAACAAATTACAGCGATTTTTTATTTTTAGAATTTTCTTTTAATAAGCCTTTTGCATTTAACATATCAATAACTAAGAAATTAAATTTTTTTGCAGTATCACTTTCAGTATTTCTGCATTTATCTATATCAAATAATCGGCTGACTCTCAAAACAGGTATTCCGGAAAAACTTTCTATTTCTGATGTTTGGAGATAATTTTCTATATAATAATTTGCGTTCTTTAATTCGTATTCACCGATTTGAGCATTAATTAAATCATAATTAATACTCAGAAAATGCATATTTTTTTGTTTTATTCTGAAATATTTTGTAATTAAATCTTTAAAATATAAAAGAGATCTTCCGCTGGCAGTATAATCATAAAAAAGGTATGATTTATCCGAAAATGAAATATCCTCATTAGAAATACCCTGTTTTCTTAAAAATCTGCCGTACTCTTTAAGCCCGTCTGCCGCACCGAGAACACAATCAGCATCCGGGAAATTTCTTAATCCGCTTATTGGTATGTACTTTGTTTCTACTCCCATAAATTCAAATACTCTTGCTATCCCCGCGGGTGAACGCCCTATTGAACAAAAGACATATTTATCTTTTCCGTATTTTGCATCCAAATATGATTTCAATTTCAATGCATTGTCTACATTATCTTTAGCAGTAATATAAACATCAAAATCATCAGTGCAAACTTTTCTTACTGCTTCAAGTTCTTCACCGTGAAGTTTTTTATAATCTTTTATTTTAAATTTTTTAGTAGAAGCAAATACTCTTTTTGATATTTCTTTTTCTTTTTCATTTTGAGAAACAAATGTATCACAAGGTAGTGCCTGAAATGATACAGGTTTTCTTATTACAGTATTATTTGTTCCGGAAATTTTTTTTATAAAATTTGCATAATTTACTTGATTAATTTGAGATATTTTCATAATTTTTTTAAATCTTGTAAATAAATTTTTTGCTCGGGATAGGTTTACATGCTATACTGCAAAAAAAGGAGAAATTATGACAACGCAGGTACGAGCAAGCCATATTCTGGTTAAAACCGAAGAAGAAGCATTAAAATTAAAAAAAGAAATAGAAAACGGAAAATCTTTTGCACAAACAGCTAAAGAGGTATCTTTGTGTCCGTCAGGTCAAAACGGCGGAGATTTAGGCTATTTTACAAAAGGGCAAATGGTAAAACCTTTTGAAGATGCCGTATTTTCTATGGAAACAGGAGAAATTTCAAATCCCGTTCAAACTCAATTCGGTTATCATTTAATTCAGCTTACAGATAAAAAAGACTAATGGACACAAAACTAATAGAATATTTAAAAGAATACCTGTCAAAAAATGATATAGACGGGCTTGTTATAAATTCAACAAACGAATTTCTTGTTGAATATAATATGCTGAGCCTCAATTCAAGATATTATATAACAGATTTTACGGGGTCAACGGGTGATGTTTTATTTACAAATAATAAAATATACTTATTTGTTGATACAAGATATCATGAGCAGGCTGATAATGAAGTAAATCATGAATATATTGAAGCAGTAAAACTCCCGTTAAATAAATCCTATCTTGAAGCATTGACAGAGCATATTCCCGCCTATTTTAAACTCGGAATAATCTCAACAAAAACTTCAAAAAGATTTTATGAAAAACTTTCAAAAAATCTGCAGGCAAAAAATTCAACAATAAAACTGATTACAACCGACCCCGTAATTGAATATAAATCGGAAAACATACCCGAAAAACAATACAATGTATTTAAAGTCGGGGAAGATATAACAGGATTAAGTGCCGATAAAAAATTTGAGATGTTAAAAGAATATGCGGGTAAAAAATTTAATATTATCGTAACTTCTTTAGAAGATATTGCATATTTAACAAATTTGCGCTCATACGATTTTGACTACAGCGCAACATTTCCCGCGAAAGCAATAATTACCGAAAACGGTGTTAATATATATTCTGACTGCGAATTAGGACAAATCGGTAGTCATTATAATATATTTCCTCTTAAAAATTTTGAATTTGATTTAAAAAACATAGAAAGAGATACTGTTTATACAGACGAAGAAAGTCTTACAATCCAGGATTATAAATTAATAAATCCGAGCAACAAGATAAGAGAAAGCCACTTAAAGTTATTTAAAACAATAAAAAATGAAAGCGAAATAAACCATTTAAAGAAATGCTTTGAGCGTGCTGATAATGCCTTAAAAGTAATATATGAAATGATAGACTCCGATAAAATATATTCGGAATATGATTACTATGAAGCGCTTATCAAGGCAATGAAAGAAAACGGCGCACTGTCTTTAAGTTTTAAACCAATAGTAGCCGTTGGCGCAAACACTTCAATAATTCATTATACAAATCCGTCAAAAGATAAATATTTAAAAGACGGCTGCTTTTTACTTGTCGACTACGGCGGATACTACGAGGGCGGACTTGCTACAGATACAACAAGAACATTTATTAAAGGTATTCCGACGGATGAACAAAAAAGAGCTTACACAGCAGTATTAAAAGCATTTTTAAACGCTTACTATAATAAATACAACAAAAAATCTTCATATTTTAATATTGATAAAATAGCAAGAGAAACAATTGAAAAATCACTTCCCGCGGAATACCCGTTTGCACACTCTACAGGACACGGAGTAGGAATAAGCGTACATGAAAATCCGCCCAGAGTATCTTCATCTGACGCGGGAAAAACTAAAATTCTTGAAAATACTGTATTTTCAATAGAACCCGGAGTATATAAAGAAAACTGGGGCGGAATTAGGCTTGAAAATACGGTTTATGCTTCATATGAAGAAGATAAAATAATAATGAATACGTTTTCGCATTTTCCGTTTGAAATAAAGCTCGTTGACCTTTCTATGATGAATGATTACGAAAAATATTATTATATGAAATGGCAGGCGGCTGCATGTATTCAATAGAAAAACTCTCAGCCAATAAAATTAAGCAAATAACAAAACTTCATCAAAAAAAATACAGAGATGAGACGGGTTTATTTATTGCAGAGGGAGAAAAAGCCGTATCTGAATTAATTAATGAGAATATTGAAATTATTAATATTTACGCAATAAAAGAATTTAAGAATATTAATTTCCCGATTAATTATACAGATGAATATTCAATGAAAAAAATCTCAACAACAAGCACACCTTGTGAAATACTTGCAATTGCAAAAAAGAGAAAACAAGATATAAACAAATTTAAAAGTTATAACAAAATAGCACTTTTAGATAAAATATCAGACCCCGGAAACTTGGGAACAATAATAAGAAGTGCGGCAGCTTTCGGAATTGAGGGAATTATTTTATTTTCGGATTGCACGGAATTATATTCCCCAAAGGTCATACGTTCATGTGCGGGAAATTTTTTCAAGGTAAATGCTGCCGAGATTAAAAACAAAGATGATATAAAAAAATTGTTTCCCAATCATACATTGATAGCAACTTCACTATCAGAAGAAAACAATATCACACTTAATGAGTGCAGTAAATTAAAAAACAAAATAATAATGTTCGGCTCGGAAGCAAAAGGGCTTTCGAAAGATTTATTAAATATCGCAGATAAAAACATTAAATTAAAAATGAAAAACAACGTAGAGTCTTTAAATATAGCCATTAGCGCCTCAATAATATTTCACGAAATAATGTAGATTATAAACTTTTGTAACAAAAAGTATATATTCCCTAAAGTTTTTTATATACTCTGCCGATAAAAAACATGTTAGTTTTTATTGGAGAATAATATGAAACTAAATCTTACCGAAGAAAATTTTGACATTGAACTCAAAAAAATGCTTAACAATATTGAGTCAATTAAAGCCGATGTCGATCTCTATGAAATTGCAGTAGAAGAACAAATGGCAAATAAAGAAACTAATTAATTCAAACAAATTAACATGTTTTTGCTATGATTTAATGAGGTAAAAGACATTAAGCAGGCAAAGACATGTTAAAAGAGTATTTTTTGGAAATTGTTGAACACGCAGTGAGAGAAACCGCAAAAAAGGGACTGCTCGGGCAGATGAACGGCAGTGAAGAATTTGCATTGCAGGGTGAAGTTCCAAAAAATACCGAGTTTGGAGATTTTGCGGTAAATGTGTCGTCGCTTGCAAGATTTGCAAGGCTTTCCCCTGCTCAAATTGCGCAAACACTGGCCGGTAATATTAATAAAAAAGATTTTGGTATAAATACTACTGCGGGATTTATCAATTTTAAACTGCATAATAATTTATTAAACAGTATATTAACTGAAGTATTGGAAAAAAAATCCGATTACGCAAAAAATAATCAAGGCAGCGGAAAAAAAGTCATACTTGAATACGTAAGCGCAAACCCGACAGGTCCGTTTCATATCGGGCATGGCAGGTGGGCTGCTATGGGAAGCGCATTAGCTAATGTTATGAAGTATTCGGGGTATGATGTATATCAGGAATTTTACATAAATGACGCGGGAAGCCAGATACAAAAGCTCGGAAAATCTTTATATATAAGAATATTAAAAGAGCTTGGAGTTAATATTGATTTTCCCGCTGATGAAGAAGAAGCAAAAAATTATTATACGGGAGACTATTTAATTCCCGTTGCAAAAGAATTTATACAAACAGAAAAAGAAAAAGCGGACAAAATAAAAGCAGACTACAAAGGAAGTTTTAACGGTGAGCATTTAAAATATTTATCAAAATACGCAAGATTAAAAATGTTAAGCCTGCAAAAAGCACTGCTTGAAAATTTTCACACTCATTTTGACAATTATTTCAGCGAATTAACTTTGCATGAAAGCGGACAAGTAAAAGAGTGTATTGAAAAACTTGATAAATTAGGTGTCTTATACGAAAAAGACGGGGCATTATGGTTTGCGTCATCTAAATACGGGGATGATCAGGACAGAGTAATAAAAAAATCGGACGGAGCATATACGTATTTAACGGCAGATATTGCATATCACTATAATAAACTGCAAAGAGGATTTGATACATTATTAAACATCTGGGGAGCAGACCACCACGGTTATATACCGAGAATGCGCGCTTCTATTGAAGTATTGGGGTATAATCCGAATTCTTTGGAAGTCTTGCTCGGACAGCTTGTTAATCTTGTTATGAACGGCGAACAGGTAAGAATGGGCAAACGCACCAAAATGATTACTCTTGATGAATTAATTGAAGATGTAGGTGTTGACGCAACAAGGTACTGGATGATAATGAGAAGCATTGACACTACTTTGGATTTTGATATTGATTTAGCAAAATCCAAGACGGATGAAAATCCCGTTTTCTATGTTCAATACGCACATGCCCGTGCCTGCTCAATTTTAAGACACGCAATCAGCGAGAGATATGACGTTGTAAATAATGAAGTTCAATCAGCTCAAATTTTTGAAACAGAATTTAACAACTTAAAAAGCGAAGATTTTAATATAATTTGGAATGAAAGCGACGAAAAATCAAAAGAAACAACAAAAAAATTAATCTTAAAACTGGAAGAATATAAATCTGTGGTTCAAAATTCTGCAAAACACAGAAGTCCTTACCTTTTAACAAAATATTTACAAGAGCTTGCAGCAAGTTTTCATCAGTTTTACACCTTTTCAAAAGTACTGGTAGAAGATAAATCATTAATGACAGCAAGGCTTGCAATAGTAAAAGCGGTAACAATAATATTAAAATCTGCAATGGATATAATAGCTGTAAGCGCACCAGAAAGAATGTAAAAAAAGAAACATAAACGGTTGTATAATATATTCCAATAGAAAATTTGATGTATAATAAATAAGTAGATTAGCGGAGGAAGTCTTTTATGACAGTAAAGGATTGGTTCGAGCAAAGAAAAGAAATGCAAATTGCCCGCCGTGC
>CANQZO010000078.1 GCA_947628355.1 Candidatus Gastranaerophilales bacterium
GCTATTCAGGCTGCAGGACTCGAAATTACATTAATTAAGGACGTTACACCTATTCCTCATAACGGCTGCCGTCCTCCAAAAAGACGTAGAGTATAAAAAAAGTAAGGAGTCATAAAATTGGCTAAGTATACAGGACCATCAAATAAATTATTTCGTAACTACGGAGTTACGGATTTATCAAACAGAAAGCTGGTTTCTTCACTAAGACAAAATGCTTCCGGTCAACACGGCGCAGCAAGAAAAAAACTTTCTGAATATGCTATTCACTTAAATGAAAAGCAAAAAATCCGCTTAACATACTTATTAAGCGAAAAACAATTCGTAAGATACTACAATGAAGCGTCAAGAAGCAAGGGCGTTACAGGTACCGTTCTTCTTCAGCTTTTAGAATCAAGACTTGATAACATTTTGTTTAGAACAGGCTTCGCAATTACAAGAAAACAGGCAAGACAAATTGTTAACCACGGTCATGTTCTTGTTAACGGTAAAAGAGTCGATATTCCCTCATATACCGTTAAAGCAGGCGATGTTATCACTTTTAAATCATCAAGCAGTGATTTCGTTAAAGCAGTTTCAGAATCAATAGATTTAGCTTTAGCTCCGGCATGGATAACAATAGATAAAGAAGCTATGAAAGTTACTTTTGACAGAATCCCCGAACGCGAAGAATTGGATCCGGAACTTAAAGAACAGCTTGTAATTGAGTATTATTCTAAATAATTGTAGGAGATAATTATAATGGAATTGAAAATTAAATGTATTAATACAACAACCTCATCAGACGGTTCACAATACGGTAAATTCGTGGTAGAACCGCTTGAAAAAGGATTTGGTACTACAATCGGTAACGCTTTAAGAAGAGTGCTTTTATCATCACTCGAAGGTGCTGCTGTTACTTCTATCAGAATTGAAGGTATCACTCACGAATATACTTCAATCCCCGGTATCGTAGAAGATGCTATTGATATTATGTTGAACTTAAAAGGTTTAACGGTAAAAACAGAAGATAAAGATCCTCAGCACTTAAGACTTGAAGTAGACCGCCCCGGCCCCGTACTTGCAAGTGATTTGCAATTACCGGCAGGTGTAAAAGTAGTAAATCCCGATTGGCTGATATGCACAATATCAGAGGGCGGGAGCATTTCTGCAGACATTACCGTTGAAACGGGTAAAGGCTACAGAACGGTTGATGTATTAAAAGAAAATAAAGGCAACATACCGATAGATTTATTGCCTATCGATGCTTCATTTATGCCTATTAAAAGAGTAAGCTATAACGTAGAAAATACACGTGTTGGTGATGTTATTGACTATGATAAATTAACTCTTGAAATATGGTCAAACGGAAGCATTGACGTATCAAGCGCATTAAGCCAGGCAGCAAATCTGCTGATAGAACACTTTATGCAAATAGCTTCAATTACAGGTCAGCCTGCAGTTCTTCCTAATCAACACGTTATTGAAGAAGTTGAAGAAGAAACACAGACACCAAGTATCTCTATTGAAGACTTAGAATTGTCGGTAAGAGCATATAACTGCTTAAAAAGAGCAAGTATTAACTCTTTAGCCGAATTACTTAAAAAATCGGAACACGATTTATTGAATATTAAAAACTTCGGTAAAAAGTCATCTGATGAAGTTATTGAAAAATTACACCAGGTAGGTTTGGAACTTCAACCGAACCCCGAGGGTGTTGAACTTGAAGAAGTATAATAATACAAAAGGACTAATAAAATGAGACACCAATGCACAAGAAACAGACTGTCCAGACCGCAAGACCAAAGAAAAGCATTGCTAAGGTCATTAGCAACGGAATTGTTCTTACATGGCGAGATTAAAACAACTATTTCAAAAGCAAAAGCATTAAAACCTTATGCCGAAGAAATAATAACACTCGCTAAAAGAGGCGATTTACACGCAAGAAGACAGGCTGCAAAATTTATATTTGATGTTGAAACATCAAAATATGTAGATTCTGCAACGGGAGAAATTTTTGAAGAATTGCAAGAGGGTAAAAAATTAATACCTCAAACGGTTTTAAGAAAATTATTTTCCGAAATCGGCAAACAGTATGAAAGCAGAAACGGCGGATATACAAGAATATATCACTTACCGCCAAGACGCGGTGACGGCGTAGAAATGGCTTTAATTCAATTAGTATAATGACAAGATACTTGATTGAAATAGAGTATATCGGAACAAACTACGCAGGCAGTCAAAAACAGCCAAATAAAATGCCTAACAGTAATAAGCCTGTAATAACCATTCAGGATGAACTGGAAAAAGCAATCAGTACATTGACAAAAACAAAAATCAAAACAATATTTTCGGGTCGAACCGATGCCGGAGTTCACGCAAAAGGGCAGACAGCTCACTTTGATACAGAGCTTGAACTAAATCCGAGTAAGTTCGTTAATTCTTTAAACGGTATATTGCCAAACACAATAAGCGTTAAAGGGTTAAAAAAAGTCGAAAAATCGTTTCACGCACAAAAGAATGCTATTGCAAGGCATTATCAATATGTCATAGCAAACAGAATTCAAAGAAGCTGCTGGGACGAGCATTGTTTACCGGTAAGGTATCCTTTAAATATAGAAAGGATGAATAAGTCGCTCTCGTATCTTTTAGGCGAGCATGATTTCTCCGCCTTTAAGAAAACAAGAACGACTAACCCTGCCAAGGTTTGCAAAATGTATAAAGCGCAAGCATTTAAGCAAGGCGATTATATATACATTGATTTTATTGCGGACAGATTTTTGTACAATATGATCAGATTGATCGTCGGAACTCTCCTTTGGATTGAAAGAAATTCTTTTAACCCCGAAGTAATGAAAGAAATTCTTGATTCCAAGGATATAACAAAAGCAGGTTCGACCATAAGCCCGGAGGGGCTGACATTAATAGAAGTAATATACAATAATATAAATGGAGAGAAAGCAAATGAAAACTTATTCAGCTAAACCTCTTGAAGTAGAAAGAAAATGGTATTTGCTTGACGCTGAAGGTCAAACATTAGGCAGACTTGCAGTATTGGCAGCAAATCTTTTAAGAGGAAAGCACAAACCACAATATACTCCTAACGTAGATACAGGTGATTTTGTTATTATAATCAATGCTGAAAAAATAAGCGTTACGGGTAAAAAAGAAACAGGTAAAATTTATTATCATCACACAGGATATCCGGGCGGATTAAAATCAGCATCATTTAAAGAGTTAATGGAAAAAGATCCGACAAAAGCAATAGAAAAAGCAATAAAAGGAATGTTACCTCACAATACTTTAGGTCAGGATCAATTTAATAAATTAAAGGTATATGCAGGCTCCGAGCATCCGCATGCTGCTCAAAAACCTGTTGTTTATAATGAAACGGAGGCTAAATAATGGCAGATAAAGAAATTATGGCAACAGGAAGAAGAAAAACCGCAATTGCCGTTGTAAAATTGGTAAAAGGCAAAGGCAGAGTTTTTGTTAACGGTAAAACATTTAAAGATTATTTTGGTAGCCGTGCAGCATTAGAAATGATGGTATATAGACCTTTAGCTCTTACAGACAACCAAGAAAAATATGATGTAAGAGTTAAAACTGTAGGCGGCGGCGTAACTGCTCAAGCAGGTGCTATAAAACACGGTATTTCAAGAGCTTTATTAAAAGTTAATGAAGAATATAAAACCGTTTTAAAATCAGAAGGTTTATTAACTCGTGACGCAAGAGTTAAAGAACGTAAAAAATACGGACGCAAGAGAGCAAGAAAAAGATTTCAATTCTCAAAACGTTAATATTTTCCAACTATATTCAAAAAGGACTCCAAATTTTTGGAGTCCTTTTTTTAGAAAATTTATTAATTTGCTAATACCTTAATTCATCGATTTAGGAGGAATATATTCCAATTCATTATAACCAACAACTTTAAATCTTGCATTTCTTGGTAATAATATTTCTTTTTCTGATGTATGAGTTAAGTTGCCGTATTTTGTTCCTTTTGGCAGATGAATTTTATAAGTTACACTATTTCGTTCGTTATCGCCAATGAGGTATTCCATTGAAGCGTGAGGTTCTAGAGAAGTTGAAACAAAAGCTTTATCTGTTAAAATTCCATTTTCTGCCTTATCCATCCAAGTATATGGAGCATCCCGATATACTGTAAGACTGTTATTTAAAGTAGAACTTTGAGCAAACTTATCAATTGCAGGAATTTGTTCTAAGACTTCTCTGTTAAATGTTTTTGCTGTATTAATCACATCTTTAATCCATCCAGGCATATTTTCATCAATTTCAGTATCTTCAGGAAGTTTTCCATTTATAAATTCATGGTTATAAAATTTGCCGGTTCTTAAAAATGTATTAATTTCCTTTGCACGTTGTAAATAAAAATTTACAGGTGAACTGGTATCTATTGTTTTTGATTTGTCAATATGTTTATCAACTCTTATCCATTCACCATCTGAATATTGCCAATAATATTCTTTTATACTTCCATCGGGATTACGTATTATTCGTGAATTTTTTGTTTCCCGGTTATCAGGTCTTGCAGCAGATAAATTATTTTTACCTGGTGCTGCTTTAATAACATTCGTACTTATATAAGAATCTGCTTCTTGTATAGGTTTTGGCATTTTATATGTTTCTGCCGGTAAAGATGATTTTATTTCTTTATAACTGAAGAATTTTATAATAGGTCTGACATTAGTACCGGTCACTTTCATTTTTTATTCCCTTTCTTTTTAATTAAATAAATACATATTCTTCAAGATCTTCATACAGATTTTCATGTAGATCTAAATCTTCAGAGATTTTTATACTTGCTCTGGATTTATTATTTACAGGTTTAGTAACAGATTGTTTTGCCTTTGCTGTAATATCTACAGGTTGGGTAACAGATTGTTTTGCTTTTGCTGTAATATCTACAGGTTGGGTAACAGATTGTTTTGCTTTTGCTGTAATATCTACAGGTTTAGTAACGGATTGTTTTGCTTTTGCTGTAATGCCTACAGGTTGGGTAACAGATTGTTTTGCTTTTGCTGTAATATCTACAGGTTGAGTAGCGGCTTGCTTTGCTCTTGCTTTATTTTTTAAGCGATTTACAACGGTTTGTAATGCTTTTATTTTATTTTTTATGCGTTGTACAATGTTTTTTTCTGCTTTCGTTGTATTATTTTTAGTCAGTGCAGTAATTTTCCCAAATAAAGTTTCTTTTGATTTTGCTGCCTGAATTACATCTGATAAAACATCATAATCTCTTTGTTTAATAAGCGAATTCAATGTTTGTGTTTTTTCACTTTCTGATAAAGTACTATATGTTTGTAAAAAATTATCAACATCTATTTGAGAATGGGATTTGTCATCTATACTTCTTAATATATTCATTAGTTTAGCCTTATTATCATAGCTTGCTCTATATTCTTGAAGTCGTAAATATTTTAAGTAGTTTTTATAGTTTGCTTCTCGTAGTGATAATTCATAATAATGAGAAAAAGCTCCGCCTGTAATTCCGCACATTCTTGGTTTAACATTATATTTCTTACATAATTTTAAATAATGTAAATACCAGTCTGCCAATAATTTTGGTTTATCTTCAGGGGGGTTCGGAGCATTACCCAGCGGAAATACTTTATCAAATAAGATATTACCTTTTTTATCTCTAATGGTGTATCTTGTTTCACTATTAATATAATTATCTACTACTATATGTGTGGTAGAATTTTTATCACCCAAGTGGTATACTTTTTTACATTCGTCATTATTAAATCTGCTTCTTGTTACTAATTGATTTTTACCTTTTCCGTTTTTAATATAATGTTTAGTAATAACGGTGTTTCCGACTCTGGTTGTTGTGAATTTTCCTGAACTGTTATATGTAGTATTAGTTGTTGAATGTTTAACACCATTTTTCTTAAGTTTTGTTGTTCTGCATATAACACCAGAATTTTTATCCAATTTTTCTATAATTTCACTTTGCTTGCTTTTTGTTGTTTCAACAATAGTGCCATCTAAATTGTTTTTTCTGTAGACTGTTGAATGTTTTCTTTGTATTATTTTAGGTATATTTTTTAAAGGTTCTTGGTCTTTTATATCTATGGTTTGATTAGGTATAGTAATTTTGTCTGCTATACCGCTTTCTTTTATTGGGGCAATACTTATACCCGCATAACTACCGGTTGATTTTGTTAAATTTTGAGGACTCATTTTCCCTGAATTTTCTAGAAAACAATTTTTACCTTGAATTTTCTCTGAGAATAATTTACCTTTGCCTTTAAATGATGTTGAGCCTTTACTTAACTTAATTTTATTCACTTTGATGGGTTTTTTCTTTAATAAAATAATTCCTGTTAATACACCGACGGCGCCTATTATGCCTAGCGCCACTAATGTTTTCTTTATTTTCTCTTTTTTTTCATCAGCATTTGGTTGTTCTTCAATAACATTATTTTTTGCTTTTGATTTATTTATATTGTTTATAGTCTTGATGCTTTTTAATATTGACAATTTATCAATGTACATAGTTTTTCCCCTTCTTTGATGAATTGTAAAAACAACTAATGTGTTAATATTGCTTTTTTTGTGTTGAATATTAAGAATTGTAAATTAAAATTGATAGCTGATTGTTTTATTAGTAAGTTGGTTTGGATAGTCTGCAGGTTTGGTTGGCGAAACTTAATTCAACTACTTTTCTTACCATAAGAAGTACCAAATTTTTAAATTTATATTAATAAAAAAAGCTAAACTTGTACTAGTTAATAATGATACACATAATTATATTGAAAATTCGCCCGTTATAATAATAGAATTTATAAAAGAAATAAATTGAAAATTTATTTTTGGTAATTTATTTTAAAATAATCTAAATAAGATTTAAATTTATCTTGTGCTGTTAAGCATGTGTCAGTTAAATAACCTTTTTCACTTTGCTATTCTTTTAAACCCCGATAATAAAATAATTTTATTTCATCGTCAATTATAAAAGGTGCAATATTATTTTTAAGACATTCTTTGAACATTATTAATAGTCCTACCCTGCCGTTGCCGTCTTGAAACGGATGTATTGTTTCAAAATGATAATGAAAATCTAAAATTTCGGTTAGGTTTTACGGCATTTTCAGGAATATTCCATAGTTTACCCGTTAAAAAGCATCACGAATTTTATCTGTTGCAAAATAATTTCTGACAGACCTTTCGGACATATTCCAAAATTTGCCGATAAAGGAAATTTTGTCAATTTTTATTCAAAAATGAAAAATTTATATTCGGGAATATTGAGGACAGAAGAAATATTAAATAATAAATCCATGCTCATATTTCTTTTGGCAGTTTCAATTTTAGCAATATGTTCTCTTGAAACATCAACGAACTCTGCAAGCTGATTTTGAGAAAGATTTTTTTGTTTTCTGTATTTGGCAATATTACTGCCGAGTAATTTCTTTTTAGCGTCCTTGAATAACATAGCCATATTGTGAACTAAAAAGTTATATTTGTATGTAGTCTGATTGATAACAACCAATAATGAAATTTTAAATATATAAAACAAAAAGCACTTTCAAAAGGTGCTTTTTGTCAGACTTGTGCCAAAGTTGTTATTCTTATGAATTGTCTTTCACTTTAAAAGAGCATACAAAATGGATTTGTGGTTTATCGCCGGTTGGTACTAATTTTACAACTTCTCCTACCTTGTCGCCGTTTTCATTAACCAAGTCAAAAACATTGTTGGAATTGTTTCCTTTATCTTTTATAGTATAAGTATTAGGAAATTCTACAGGCAGATTACCGGAATTTTTTAATATAGAGTCTGTGTCATCACGCATAGGTTGAGTCCAGTTTATTGCAAATTGAGGTTTATCATCGCCCATGCCTTCAATAGCTCCGACGTCATAGTGTCTGATTGGGTTTAAGTGGGCAAATTCAACTTGTCCGTCTGTGCCTTTTTTAAACTCACTGACTTGTGTGCCTGTTTCAGAGTCAAAAAGTCCGTATGCTCTTTGTTCGCATGCATGATTTATTATAATTTTTCTTGGATTAGGGTATATTAAAATTTGTTCTTGTTGTTCATTTAAAGATTTATTTTGTTCCATAATATGTCCTTTCTTTTATTAAGTATTTTTGTGTTCATCATTATATAGAGGTAGAGTCCAAATACTTACGATTTTAGGTTTATCACCTTTTGAAACTTCTCCTCCTCTAACTTCATATTTTTTATTTGGGTTTAAGTTTTTAAATTCAATATAACCTTTTTCACCGTTTATAAAAGGAGTTTCTTGTACACCGGTTTTGGCATTAAAAAGGGCATAATCTCTTGCCGGCAAAGCCCATGCCATGGCTATTGCCTTTTTGTCATCGCTTCGAATTGCTTTCTCGGGATAAGCATTTGAATTTTGTAATTTGTTTTCGTTTAATAAATTATTGTTTTTCATAATAAACTTCCTTTCTGTTTTCTTGCACCAAGAATTTGGCGTCTTTTGGGCGTCGTAAATCATTTAGGGTTAAAAATTTTATTTTAACCGCAATTTAAGAACACAAATATTTACACTGCTATTTTTATGCAGTTTCGTTAAATATTCTTAGTTTTTTATAAAATTTATAAATTATATTCAAAATTAATTATTATTGTAACAGGCACAAATCAACGTAATAATATAATGCCCGTTTTTTTAAAATTCTAAACCTCTATATTAAAATCTTGTTACATTCCTGTTTCCCTTAAATTGCTTCGGGGGGGGGTAAAAATGGTATAA
>CANQZO010000079.1 GCA_947628355.1 Candidatus Gastranaerophilales bacterium
CAGCCTTTTTGGCCGCAGCAATGGCTACTGCGGATGTATCAGAACCGCCTCTGCCAAGTGTTGTAATTTCTCCGTCGGGAGTGACACCTTGAAATCCCGCAACAACAATAATATTTCCGTCATTTATATATTTTTGCAGTTTTTCTGTTTTGATATCGACAATTCTCGCTTTTGAATGAATACATTCTGTTATAATACCGACCTGCTGTCCGTTCATACTGATTGCTTTATATCCGTGAGATTGAATTGCCATGGCTAAAAGTGCTATAGAAACCTGCTCCCCTGTTGAAAGAAGCATGTCCATTTCTCTAGAATCGGGATTTTTTGTTACTTCTTTTGCCAGTTTTATTAAGTAATCAGTTGTATGTCCCATTGCAGAAACAACTACAACTACATCATTTCCGTTCTCTTTTTCTTTTATGACGGCTTTTGCTACATTATGTATTTTTTCTACGTCTGCTACCGATGTTCCGCCAAATTTTTGGACAATTATTCCCACAATTTTACCCTTTATTAATGTTCAGTGTTTTTATAATATCTGCTTCTTCAGTTTTATTCAGTTTCTTTGAATAAGTATCAAGCATGTTTTCATTATAATTCGACGGACTTTCTTCGACAAGTATTTTATATGCACTGTAAAATAAAGTTGTAAATAATTGTGAATTTTGCTTTTCTTCGGAAAAAGAATATAAGATACTTAATGCTTCCTGAGGTTTTCTTAAATTTATTAAAGCATTTGCTTTTATAACTTTTGCATCATTATTATCTTCGGAGATATTAAGTGCTAAATCGGCTTTTTCAATAGCTTCCGTATAAATCCCCGATTTTAAAAGCACTAAAGCATAAACCGTTAATACTTTTACACTTTTTCTGTTTATTTGAAATGCGGTTCTTATTTTTCGCAGTGCTTCTTTTGTGTTCCCGATATTTACAAGACAAACACTGTAATTTATTAATGATTCAATATGGTTTGGATAATAATCGACTGTTTTTTCATAATATTCAATACTTCTTTTGATTTTGCCCAATTTATAGAATGAGTTAGCAATATAAAAATATAAATGTGAATTTTTTGATGAAATATTTATTGCATTGAAGAACCATTTAATTGCCGTATCAAAATTGCCCTTTGTATAGTAAAGCATGCCTAAATCTGCAGGCGCATTATAATTTTCGGGATTTTTTTCTATTGCGGATTTGAATAATTTTTCCGCCTCGTCATAATCAGCATTTTTATAACAACAGTAACCGAGCCTGTAAATTGCATTGTCATTATCAGGATTTTTTTCAAGCGCTTTTTGTATTTTTTCTTTAGCTTCTTCAATTCTGTTAGATTTTATAAGTGAAATTCCCCAGGCAAGCAGAAAATCAAAATCATCAATTCCTTTTTCTGCGCCTAATTCAAATATTTTTAACGCTTCATCAGTTTTATTCATATTAAAATAATTTTGCGCATAAAGAATGTAAATTGCAGGATTTTCGGGATTGTCCTCCAATGCGCGTCTTGAATATTCCATTACTGCCGTATAATTTTTTTCTTTTTTATAGCAAAGTGCAAGATAATAATTTAAATTTTTATAATCCGGCTTTAGTTCTTCAAGTTTTTTAAATTCCAAAAATGCTTCTTGGATATTATCTGTTTCAAATAATAAAACTCCGAGCAGAAAATATGTATGTTCGTTTGCGGGATTTAAAAATTTTGATTTCTTAAGCATTTGAACAGCTTTATCTTTTTTCTTAAGTTTTGCAAGCAAAACCCCGTAATTCAAATATACTTCATAGTCATTTGGTGCTAATTTTACGGCATTTTTGATATTAATTTCGGCTTCATCATATTTTTCAACGGCGGTAAGAACGCTGGCTAAAACGGAGTATGCAAAGGCATTTTGGCTATCACGCTTAATCGCTTTTTTTAATGCTTCTTCCGCTTGTTTATATTTTTTAAGTTTTGCATAAATAACACCGAGGCTTAGGCAGGGCCGCGGATTTTGATTAGACATTAAAACGGCTGTTTCAAGTTTTTCTATTGCGCTTTTAAAATCCTTAGTATCGGCAAGGTGCATACCCCAATTTGTATAGGCTAAAGCGGGTATCTCAATATTATGAGATATCTTTAAATAATCATTCGTAAAATTATTAAGTTTTTCTATTCTTTTAAATATTTGAGTAAAAAAGTTTTTCATAATAATAAATCAGCTATTTCCCGAATAGCTCCGCTTCCCCCGCAGTTATTTGTAACAATAATGTTTTTAATTATTTTTACTTTGTAATGTGCATTAGGAACAGTTACAGGGTATTTAACGTATTCCAGACATTCAATATCATTAATGTCATCCCCGATATAAACAGTATTTTCTGGAGATGTATTATATTTTTCAATTAGTGATTTTAAAATATTAATTTTATTTCTTTCATTTTGAAAAGTATCAATCATAGGGAATTTACTTTTAAGAACATCAATGGCACTTGAAGTTTCACCTGATAAAACCGCAAAATTAACATTTTTTTTGAGAATTATTGAGATAGCCATTATATCTTTATAATCAATAATTTTAGAGGTGCGTCCGTCAGAAAAAACTTGAAGTTTTCCGTCGGTAAAAATACCGTCAAAATCACTTACAACAAGTTTAATATTTTTAAAATTAACATCATTTATATTCATGTAATACATTATAAAATATAAATGGAAAACATAAAATGTTTTAAGTTAAGTTACAAAAATAAAATAAAATTACTTGATTTAAAATTATGCTTATGTTTTGATAAAGTGGAAAAGAAAATAAACCAAATAAACAACGAAAATAAATGGAGATTAAACCGCATGGTTAAGATAAGATTAAGAAGATTAGGATATAAAAAGAACCCTATGTACAGGATAGTAGTTTTAAATTCAACAACCAAAAGAGAAACTGCCCCTATAGAACAGTTAGGCTATTATAATCCAAAAACAAAGGAAATGAAGTTAGATAAACAATCTGCATTAAATTGGGTAGCAAAAGGTGCACAACCTACTCAAACAGTAAAGTTCCTTATAGACAGATGTAATGATGACGGAACATTGAACTATGAAAAGAAAACAGTAGAAAAATTATCTAAAAAAGCACAGGCTAAATTGGAAGCAGAAAAAGCAAAAACTGCCGAAGAAGCAAAAGCCGCAGAAACAGCAGAAGCTACGGAAGAAGCATCTGCATAAAATAAATTTTTACAGGGAAAGAGAACACTTATTTACCGCTTTAACAAAGGCGGTTTTTTTTATATAATTTTCTATGGCAATCGGGAATAAAATAAAATGACACAATGGGAAATAATTGTTTTAGCCGCTGCACTTGCAATAGATGCAATGATAGTAAGTTTTTCATACGGATTGAAAATAAATGAAAACAAATTATACAATTCTTTAAAACTCGCGCTGACGTTCGGATTTTTTCAATTTATAATGCCCGTAATCGGCTGGGGGATAAGCTCAAGTTTTTATGATTTATTGCATATTTATTCAAAATGGATAGTGTTTGGAATATTTACGGCATTGGGAATAAAATTTATGTTTTCAAAAGAAGAAGAAAAAACAATTCAAAAAGATTGCATAACATTAATATGTTTGTTAAGTCTTGGTGTTGCAACAAGTATAGATGCGCTAGGAGCCGGAATAACAATAAAATTTACGGGTGTAAATATAATAAAGCCTGCAATAGAAATAGGAATTTTAACAATAATACTATCAATGACGGGGTTTTGGTCTGCAAATAAGTTAAAAAAACTTCCTGCCAAAAGATTAGAGATGTTAGGTTCGGTATTATTAATATACTTAGGGATAAAATCATTGTTTTAAATATACTATTGCGAAATAAAAATGTTTAGGATAATATGAAAAAGAAGCGACAAGCATAATGTATGCGGAAGTAGCTCAGTTGGTAGAGCATCTGCCTTCCAAGCAGAATGTCGCGGGTCCGAGTCCCGTCTTCCGCTATTTAATTTTGATAGGTGGCGGCATGGCCAAGTGGTAAGGCAGAAGCCTGCAAAGCTTTTATCCCCAGTTCGAATCTGGGTGCCGCCTTTTTTTGCATAAAAATACAACAAATGATTGACGTAATAAAACCTAAAACAATTTAAACTTTTAAAAGGAATAAAATAAATATTTGCCCATTTTAATTAATGCGTGTAAAATATAGAAAGAAATCTTATTCGTAATAAAGAGTGAGGCTTATGGTAGATAACGAAAATCAATGGGACGAAACATATAATTCGGAAGATATGGAAGAGAAAGATGAATATTCTTCGGAGGAATTGGAAGAAGGTACATATTCAGACGATGAATATGAAGAAGAATCTGATGACGAATATGAAGATGATGATTATCAAAATGCTCCGAAAAAAAGCGGAAATACGGTTTTAATATTACTTGTAATATTGTTGCTGCTAATAGCGGGCGCAGTATTTATGCTGCTGCCGAAATTAAAGAATTCTCAAGTGCAGACCGCAGATAACGGACAGCAAAATCAAATTGAAACGACTCAAGATGATATCGGGCTTGAATTTAGTAATTCGGAACAAGGAAATGGTGCAAATGCTCAAAATAATACACAAGATTTAGGCGATAAATTTTTTGAACAGGCAGGCGGTAATAGTACCGATATGATGAGCATTGATTTTAATAATACAAACGGAAATGCCGCAAATGTGACTACTAACGGGGAAAACGGGGAAATTGTTGCAAGCGTAACTTCTGCACCTGCGAATAATAAAACTACAACGGATGATGATTTATTTGCGCAAGGTGATTTGAATACACCCGGAAAAAATAATGATACGATAATGATTTCATATAACCCTACATCAAGAGTAAATCCTTTTAAACCGCCGGTTATATCACCTAAAGAGGATAAATCATATGAATTATTGAATACAACAGATTTTGAAATAATAGAACCTCCGGCAGCATCAGAACCGGATGAAAATTTGACAATGCTTTTACAAACACAAATATCAGGTATATTATATGATGATGAAAGCCCGTCAGCTATAGTAAAATTAAACGGAAAAGATCAGTTTGTAAAAGAGGGTGACGTAATATCAGGATATAAAGTACAAAGTATAACGAAAGATAAAGTTTTAATAAGTTATAAAAATAACAGTTATGTGGCTTCAGTAGGGCAGTTGTTTACAAGAGGCGAGTTGGAGAAAAAACCTGCTGTGGCAAATCTGGAAAATAAATTTGCAGGCAGATACAAGAATAATTAGAGGAGTTTAAACATATATTATGAAAAGAAGTTTAAAAAATATATCAAAACTAATGATTGTAACAGGATGTGCCACTCTGCTGGCAAGTACTATAACAGCAAATGCGGCTCCTCTGGTTTATGATATGTCGCAGCCGGCAGTGAGAACTGATTATTCGTCACCAAATAAAATCAGATTAGAAGGTGATGTTAATTTTAATGCAATGAATGATCAAAAAATAACATTAAGTTTAAGAGATACTGATGTACAGCAAGTATTAAGGATGTTTGCTGATAAAGCAGGTTTGAATATAGTATTTCATGAATCGGCAACAGGAACGGTTACATTAGATTTGGTTGATGTAAGTTTAGAGGACGCGTTTAAAATGGTTATGAAAATGACCAATTTAACGTATGTAATAAAAGATAAAACAATGCTTGTTGTATCAACAGAAAGTGCCGAAAAAGTCAATTTAACAAAAGATAATATAGCAATTTTGCCCGTAAAATATGCGGATGCTGCATATTTAGCGCATTTCTTAAATACAAATATATTCTCATTAAATGCGCCCGGATTATCTTTTGGTCCTATAGTAACAACAAATGCAGACAGAAATGAATTATTAATATTCGGTACCGAAAATGATTATCAAATGGCAAAGAAAATTGTTGATAAATTTGATAAAAAACCGATAATGACAACATATAGAGTAAATCATACAACACCGTTTGAAATGGCCAAAATGATATGTGAAACATTATTTGATTTGCCGGCATCGGGTTCATTGTCCTCATCAGGCTCTGGTTCGGGAACATATTCGTCTGAATTAAACGCATCAATTGAAATGGAATCCAGTCTGTCCACACCTGAAAAAGGAGCACTGGGCGGCGGAACAATGGCATGTACCGTTAAAAGCGGTGTAACAACAGGAAATTTATCATCATATCAAGCTAAACCTACTTTATCTATATATGTTCAACCGGAATTGGGAACATTAACATTAGTAGGCGGTAGTGAACAGCAAATACAAATGGTTAATGATTTTATACTTGAAAATGACAGAAAACAACCGCAGGCATATTTGGAAATATCAATTATAGCATTGACTGAAAGCGGTTCAAGAGATTTTAACAATACATGGAATTATACCGGAAAGCATTTGAATTTAGCATTTAATAGTTCGGGAACATCAAGCAGTATAGTATGGCATGGACCCGGAAACAGTGAAGAAGCACATTCTCTCAGACAAACAATATCATATTTGATTGAAAACGAGAAAGGAAGAATGCTTGCAAATCCGAAAATTGTATTAACAAACGGAAAGACATCAACAATAGACTTAACTCAAGACTATATCGAGTCAACAACCGTTCAAATATTGCAATCCTCAACAGTCGGTCAAATGACTTCGGCATCTGTTCAAAAAACGTATAATATCGGGGATGATAACGGTATAAAAGTTGAAATAACACCGTTTATAAGTCCTGACGGTTATGTATCATTGACAATGAAACCTCAATATGCATCAATATATAAAGAAATAACAGATGTTTATGAAGATGTGCCATATACTGCTGCAACATTGCTTCAAAGACATGATTTAGATTTAACAAATGTAAGAATAAAGGATGAAGAAACATTATTGCTTGGAGGTATGATAACGGAAACCGAGCAAAATACCGTATCTAAAATACCTATTCTCGGAGATATACCTGTAGTTGGTGCATTATTTAGAAGCCAGCATAAAGGAATGAAAAAAGAAGAGTTATTAATATTAATGACTCCGAGAATATTAAAAGATACGGAAGATGTGGCTGAACTCTAAGGTAAACATAAATGGCAAGTCAAATATTAGAAAAAATAAAACCAATAGTCGATTTTTCTTTAGTATCACGATTTAACATAAGAGATATGGAAGTTCAATCATATATACCGGTGCGTGCGGCAAAAGGTATTGTATATGTGATAACTTCTCAATCTTCGATATCAGCAGATGAAAAAGAAATGATAATCTCGGTAAGCGGGTTTGATAAAGTAAGTACTAAAATAGTTTCGGAAGATGATTTTAAATCACTTATAAGTTATGTAAAAACAAATTTGCATATTGAAGAAAAATCTGTTATTTCTCAGCCTGCTCAAGAAGGTATAGAGGATTATAACGAAATAAAATTAAATTATGATGACGATTATGAATCCGATGATATGTCTGAGATTGGAGAAAATGACGGTGAATTTGACAATGATAATAAGGATAAATATCGTTCTAAAAAGATAGGCGAAGTTCTTGTAGAAATGGGCTTTGTAACTAAAGACCAAATCTTTAATGCGCTTGTTGAATCAAAAAAAATGCATATTCCTTTAGGTACAATACTGGTTCAACAGGGTGTAATAACACTGGAGGATTTAAGGACTGCATTATCTGCTCAATTGGGGTATGAAGTAGTAACACAAGAACAGTTAAAAATAGATGATTCCGTATTGTCAATGCTGCCCGAGGACTTTATAAAATTAAATAAAGTAATACCAATCAGCTATGATGATAAAGTGTTAGTTGTAGGTATGGTAAATCCGAATGATAAAAAGGTAATAAATGACATTATCTTTTTAACGGGATTAAAGCCAAGTATAATGGTAATAACTCATTATGAATTTACCGTATGTGTTCAAAACCTTTTCAGTGAACAGAAAAAAGAAACAAATAAACTTGTAAATAAAATAAAAAAACAGTCATTGGCTTTTGACCAAGAAAAAACAATATTTGAAAAAGCGCAAGAAGAATTAAAAGATGATTCAAGTTTAGTAGTAAAATTTGTAAATAAAATGATATCTGACGGAATAGATATGAAAGCGAGTGATATTCATATAGAACCAAGGCTTGACGGATATGTAGTCAGATACAGAAAAGACGGTATATTACACGAAGTTTTAAGATTACCGAGTAAATCGGAATCTGCAATATTAACCCGTTTAAAAGTAATATCAAAAATGAACATAGCTGAACACAGAAGACCGCAAGACGGTTCATTTTCAATTACTTATAAAGATTTGGATTACGATTTCAGAATTAATACTCTTCCTGTCGGTGATGCCGAAAAAATGGTAATAAGAATACTTGCTCCTGCAGTAACCATGTCAGCGGTTAAAGATGAATTAAATTTAAACGGTGCATCACCTGAGGAAATGGCGTTAATAAAGAAAATGGAAAGTGTACCGAACGGAATAATATTAACCACAGGACCTACAGGTTCAGGTAAAACAACAACGTTATATACATTATTAAGAGCAATTAATGATGAAAAAATTAATATAACAACAATTGAAGACCCTGTAGAAATTAGAATTGACGGAATAAATCAGTCACAAGTTAATCCGAAAGCCGGTATTACATTTGCATCTTGTATGCGTGCAATATTAAGACAAGACCCCGATGTTATACTTGTAGGTGAAATTCGTGATATTGAAACATT
>CANQZO010000080.1 GCA_947628355.1 Candidatus Gastranaerophilales bacterium
GGGAGTATTAGAACGTTTTCTTAGTGAAATTGATCGTGATAAAGTTCATACTAATGAACTGAGCAATGAAATTAAGGAACTACAACAGCAGCTTTTTTTGCAAGTCAGTGAACAGATACAAAAGAAGAATAGCAAAATGAAAGAATATGAAAAAATACTCATACATACTTCTAATATAGAACATATAGGTGCTGTTATTGAGGATTATAGAAAGTGTGGATATGAAAAGAAGCGATTGACTAACTTTAAAAGTCAGATCAATTTTTCTTTCAACAAATTAGCCGCAGCAATAGATTATGGAAGGGAATTAAAAAATGTACAAGGTTAAAGCAGACGAACTGTTTAAAATTCTTTCTAAAATTATGGATGAAACTGATAATGTGGAAAGTAATACTGTATTTGTAAAGCTGGAAGAGGCAATACAAATTATTGAGGAAAAATTAATCCCTACAATAGAAAATATATCTTATAGTAAAAAATATGATTTGATTGAAAAAATTAAAAATATTTGTAATACTATGTTTTTATATTTATATTTTCCGAATTTAATAGGAACAAATGTTGTAGGTATTTGCCCTAATTCAAAAGATTATAAAGTAATTTATAAACGTTATTTGAAAAATGTTCTTGGAGAGAATATGATAGCAAATAATTTACTTGACAGAATAAAAAATAAATTTGGTTATGATATTGGTAAGTATGCAATAACAAATACTGTTCCTATTATCATATATAATAATGACCGGGGTGAAATGATTAATACACTGAATTTTTCTGAAAATAAGGTTTTTCTGTCAGATAAGGATTATGTTGATTTTTTGAGTTACTCTATTACTAATGAACTTGAAATCTCCTCATTGATTTATGCATTGGCTTTTCCGTGTGTTTTGAAAGGGAAAAGCTCATATATTATCAATCCTGATAAGGTATATCAAAATTCTAAATATTATAAGGCATTTAATGAGCTTTTAGATATACTTATTATTTATGATCATGATTATTCTAATGAAATATTGAATAGGTATTCCAATCTTTCAAAAGTATATCTTATTTCTAATATGCCGGAGAAAAAATTAAAAGTGTTGCAAGAAGTTGCCGATCATTATGATGTTGAAATTAAGACTTTTCACAAATTGGATGATGCATTGAACGAATCGGAAAAATGCGAAGGTAAAAATAATTTTTGCTATGATATTGTTTTAAAAAATATTTTATATGAAATTCTCTGGTATCTTGCAGATAAAAAACAAAATCTATCTGTTCCCCTTAAGGAAATTAACGACAATTTATTTTTTAAAGATGACCTGTCCTATAAATCTGTAAAAGAACTTCAAAATTTTTATAGTGATAAGATTGAGGAAGTTAATAGTGCGTTTAATAAGTATATATCCATTTGTAATGAATTTCTTGAAAAAATAAGCGAAATAGAATTGACAATGGGGATCGATGAAGATAAATATAAAATCAATGATCATATTAAAATGCTTCCAATTGTATTGGAGTTTTTGATCAAGATTGTAAAATTTCAAAGTGTATTTCCAAATGATAACAGTAAAGCTTATGTGCGTTATTATTCAGATATTCTGTCTAAGCTGACAGGAAATAAAAATGTATCTGATGTTATTACTTTTAACTTTTTGAATAAAAGTCCAAGTAAAGAACAATTAACGGAGTTTAAGAATATTAGATTTGACTCAGAATTTTTTATCAGATATAAAATAGAAATTTATCAACAGCTTGGTTTGGATATCAAAGAATGTGCAGATCTTATAAAAAAATTACCCGGTGATTTGAAAACAAATGAGAAATATATTCTTGCACAGTCTCATATTTTATATTGTCAAACTGAAAAGGCTAAGAAAATGTTATTGGAAGCAGTGACTGAGGGCTGCGAGGATGCAGGAAAAATGTTTATGGATTTGTTTAAGCCAAATGAAGATGAATTGTGTCAATTGGCTGATATGGGAGTTGCAGATGCTGCTTATGCGTTAGGAATATCAAAGTATAATCAAAATAAAAATGATGAGAAAGCTCTTAAATATTTACATATTGCTGCTTCAAAAAAACATATGAAAGCAATTAAGCTTTTAGGAGATATTGCTTATGATGCATATTATGACTTAGAAAAAAATGATACATATGCAGAACATGCTAAACGGTATTATTTAATGGCAATAGAGTTAGGTTCTAAGGATGTAAAAATTAAAGGAAAAATAGGTATTTTGTGTTATGACTTGAAAGATTATAAATCATCAATAAAATATTTAAAAATGTCGAATACTGCCCATAGCAACTATATGCTTGGAACTATATATGAATCCGGGAATGGTGTTGCTGTTGACTATCAACAGGCTTTAAAATATTATGAAACAGCAATGCAAAACGGACATTCTTCTGCACAAGTTGCATATGAGAGGCTTAATGCAAAAATAGAAGCTGAAAAGGCTAAAAATACTGTTGAGGAAAATAAAAGCTACAGCTCATATACATATTATAGTAGTAGCTATTACAGCAGTTATTATAGTAGTGGATGGTAATATGGAGCAAAATGATTACTTTGAAATGCTGTTTGAGATGTTATCTCAAAATAATTTGGTCCCTGAAAGTAATGACTTGATTGTATGGCGAATTGATTTTCAAAAATATTTTGAAAAAGCAGGTTTTGATAAAAGTATAATTCGTGAGATAAAAGCAGAGTTTGGAATTGGTATGGAAAATGTAATTCTTATCAACTGCAAAAAATCTTTTTTGATCCATCGGTGTTATAATAGTATCAGTAAAATAGAAAGTATAAAAGCTTCTGTATGTTTTACCGTTTTGGGATGCCTGCTTGATGCACTTATTGATATGGAAAATAATTTGAACAAGGAAATTGCTGTACGAAAGGTAAACTGGCAATATTGCAGTGAATATTTTTATAAGGGAATAGATCAAAAAGAAAATTCCGTGATTGATAAACTTTTTGAAATGGTCGGAAAAATTGTTTTTTCTTATAGATATATCTTTCCGAAAGCTTATAAAAGTATTGTTGAACTTCTTAAAAAAACTTCAGAATCTGAATTGTTTGTCATATCAGACAATACAAATGTTCTGAGTATAGATAATGTGACAAATAAATCAATTTTATTTTCTGTTATTTCAACGCAAATATGTATACCTGATTTTATTGAAGAAAGTGCAGAAGTTGCATACAATATTGGTAGTATCTTTACAATGATAGACGATATGTGTGATCTATATGAAGATGCTGAAGTAAAACAAAAAAATATGCTTCAAATATTATTGTCAAAAAATAATATAACTGAGAGACAAGCTGTTCAGTATATGATAGATCAGATTATCGAAAATCTAAATTTACTCAGGCAGAAGGCCAATGAGGAACTATATCAATTTATTCTTTCGGAAACAAAGGAATGGATTATGAGTAGAAATGAACTGAGAGAGAGAGTATGGAAAAACAATGGCTAATATAATGATAACAAAAAGGTGTAATTTGAATTGCCCTTATTGTTTTGCTAATGAATTTGTCAATTCAGAAAAATCTGAAAATATGGATATCACAATCGAAAATTTAAAAAAGATATTGGATTTTATTGTTGGAGATGGTTCTGTCAAAAGTGTAGGGCTGATAGGCGGAGAACCGACATGTCATAAAGAGTTTGATCGTATTTTAGAGATCATGATTGATGATAAAAGAGTGGAAAATGTTACTGTTTACACAAATGGTATATTACTGGAACAATATATTGAGAAGATGAATAATCATAAAATACATTTATTGGTTAATTCAAATGACCTATCGTACAGTAAAGTACTTCAAAAAAAATTTTTACAATCATTAGATAAAGGTTTTCAAATGATGGGGGATAGAATTATTTTAGGGGCTAATTATTACAAACCGGATTATAACTATAACTATATCATTCAATTAGTTGAAAGGTATAAGTGTAAAAAATTGAGGGTTTCTATCAGCGTTCCTAACCAGAAAAATTATAATTATAGACCTTTGGAATATTTTAAAAAAATAAAACCATTTGTATTCCAATTTTTTAGTGAGCTAAAATTTCGAGGAGTGCTTCCGTATCTTGACTGTAATATCCTTCCGTCCTGTCTTGTAACAGCAGAAGAAATATCTTTGTTTGATGAATTTGGAGCGGATAATCCTTTTTCTATATTAAAAAATAAACCTGTCGGATGTGTTCCGGTAATAGATATTATGCCTGATTTTAAAGCAGTAAGGTGTTTTGGACTTTCAGAATATACTAATGTTGATATTAATGAATTTGCAAGTATATCAGATTTAAGAAATTACTATTTGAGAAGTTTTGATGCGTATGCTGTCAATACGTTCCATTCAAATCAATGTCAGGATTGCTATAAGTATAAAACAATGAAATGTTTTGGTGGGTGTCTTATTTATAAGATAGATAAAATTATGAATATGAAAAATATGGTGAGTAAATGGACTATGAATTGTTAAAAAATTGCATTATTAATTTGTGTGACAGACCGTTTGAGCAAATAATGAAGTTTATATGTTATTATAAAGATATTAAAATTTTGATAGGAAGCTATACGTGCAATAATTATTTCAAAAATTTGCTTGTTTTTTTTGAGAACAAAACGGCTATTCTTGGAAATTTTGATATTGTAATACCTACATTTAATGAGGAAAATTTAGTATTATATGAGTCGTCTTATTTTAATAATATTATTTCCAAAGCTAACAAAATTGTAATCAATGATTTTGGAATATTGGCAAAAGCGGATCTTTCAAAAATCCGTCTTGGACGCTTAATCAACAAAGAATACAGAGATAAAAGATATCCTGAATATGATGGCAGTGAGTATGTTACAAAACTTGGTGTTTTAGTGAGTGATTTGAAAAGTATAGGATTTGATATTAATGAAGCGGAAACGGATATTATTACAAAACAATTTATAACAAATAATATTAGCGACATTAAACTTTATTATCATTTTCCGTACAGACAGATTTCTTCTTGTCATATATGCGAGTTTGCATCTATCGGAAAAGAAATTGAAAAAAAATTTCAGCCTGATGATATGTGTGATATGCAATGCCATAAGGTGATGATTTATACAGAAAAATATATAAAATATGGGAAAGGTGTTTATGACATTTTATTGGATGATTATTTACGAAATATAAATATTAATAACAATATAATTTTTACTCCAAGGTGGAATTGGTATGATGAAAATAATGGTTCCTTTGTCATCATTTGACAGTATTGATAAACTTTCAGCGGCAGGAGCTGACGAGTTTTATTTTGGTTTTTATGATGAAAATTGGACAAAAAAATATGGAGACTTTGAAGAAATAAACAGAATGTCATCTTTCGGTTCAAATGCTAATTTTAGTATATCAGAGTGTCATGATGTTATAGAAAAAATACACTCTAAGGGAAAAAAAGTTTTTATTACATTAAATTCTGCGATGTATTCAACCGGTCAAATTGATTGGCTTTTAAAAAAAATATATGAATATCAATTATATCATGCGGATGGTATAATTGTTGGTAATATTTCTATGATATTAAAGTTAAAAGACTTAAATATTCCTCTTACAGTTAGTACCATGGCAGGTTTGTATAATAGTGATATTATCGAATTTTATAAAAAATTTAATATTAAAAGGGTTATTTTGCCGAGAGATATGAAAATTTCGGATATGGAATTAATCACACAAAAAAATCCTGATTTGGAATTTGAAGTTTTTTTAATGAGAAATGGCTGTAAGTATTCGGATTCAAATTGTATGTCATATCACAGTAGAACATTCGGTTCAATGTGTTCGTGTATTGACAGACAGAGCGAAATATATGAAATATGTAAAAATATATCTGTATCTGATAAAAAGGAAATATATGCCAATAATCAGTTGTTTACTCATGCTTTCCATAAATCTGCATGTGGGGTTTGCTCAATAAAAAAATTTAAAAATATTGGGATATCGTCTTTGAAAATTGTTGGAAGGGCGGAACATTATTCAGAATTGGAAAATGATATAAAGACTTTAAAAAATATTATTTTATTATCAAAATTCAATGAACAAATTCAGCAAATCCCTTATAAAAATTGTTTATACGGTTTAAATTGTTATTATCATTAATTTGATAAATTAGAACCTGTTGACACTCAATACATAAAAATTTCTAAAAAGCAATTTCAAAAAATCGAAAAATACTTTCCTGTTCAGAGAGGAAACGTAAAAATTAATAACTACGGTTTTGTTAACGCAATACTGTATATAGCCGAAAATGGGTGCAAACGGAGGCACTGCTAAATTTTTATAAACATTTATCCTCATTAAGTGCAAAAATTCTTAAACGGATTTATGGAGGTGAGATTGAATGGATAATTACATTCTTGCAGCCGCACAAGATTATTTCCCTGATGAATACGAAAATATATTCAGCAGTATATTTCGTCAATATGAAAAAGTAATCATACAAAGTATTATAACTTCATTCGGATTAGATTTCTTAATTAAGGATCATCTTGGCGGTGATGTAGATACTATTCATAATGCAAGAAAGGGTATCTATCATCGTGATGATTACAAACAAACATATGATAATAGGTGCGATTATGATTCTGACATATATCATAAAGATACACGGTATATAGAAAAAAACAAACGTATCAGTGAGCAGAAAAAAAACGGTAAATTATATGACGCATACACCGGAGATAAAATTGCTCGGAATGATAGAACTGATCTTGATCATGTAATTGCAGCCAAAGAAATACATGATGATCGAGGAAGAGTGCTTGCCGGATTAAATGGGGTTGATCTTGCAAATAGCGATGAAAACTTACAAGCTACAAATCCCCACACTAACCGAACAAAAAAAGTACAACCTATGTATGAATTCCTTAATAGATACGGCAATGAGTATACCGTGGAACAAAGGCTTAATATGCAGAAGAAAGACACTATCGCACGAAAGACATATGAAGCAAAACTTGCCACAGCTTATTATACAAGTCCCGCATTTGCTAAAGATGTTTCATTAGCAGCCGGAAAAGTCGGTGTAGGAATGGGAATTAGACAGTTGTTCGGATTTGTATTTACTGAAATATGGTTTTCAATCAAAGAGGAATTCAACCGTCTTAATGTTAAACCCGGACTTGATATGGATATGGGAGATTTTTTCAAATCCATAGGAAACGGTATTAAAAGGGGGTTCAATTCTTCAAAAGAAAAGTACCACGAGCTCTTTTCTCAATTTGCAAACGGTGCTACTGCCGGAGTTTTTTCAAGTCTTACCACTACATTATGTAATATTTTCTTTACCGCTGCAACAAATACAGTCAGAATTATACGTCAATCGTTTGCATCGCTGGTTGAGGCAACAAAGATACTACTCATAAATCCTCAAAATTATCCTTTTGGAGAGCGTATGAGAGCGGTTGTCAAGGTGCTTGCAACCGGTGCCGGTGTCGTACTCGGAACAATTGTTAGCGAGGCAATAGGAAAAACTCCGATAGCTACTATACCTTGTATCGGAAATACTGTTCAAACATTTTGTGGTGCATTATGCACAGGGGTTGTAAGCTGTACGCTTTTATTCTTTATTGATAGAAGTAGGATAATAAACTCCATAGTTTCAAAGCTTAATCTTATTCATACAATTGAGGATGATATATATTACTATAAACAACAAGCATTGTTATTTGAAAGATATGCCGCTGAATTAATGAAAATTGATCTCAGTTCATTCCGGGAAGAAACAAGCAGATATAATCAGATAGCAAGAAGCATTACTGCATCAACAAGTGCGGAAGAACTCAATGTAATTTTAAAAAACGCTCTCCGCTCATTAGATATTAATATGTCATGGGAACGATCACACAATGATTTTGATTTGTTTATGAATGATAAGAATGCAAAAATGGTATTTGAATAATATGTTTGAATGTAATAAATGCAGAGAATGCTGTCGTCATATTAACTTATCAGATATTTATAAAGAACTTGACGATGGTACAGGTAAATGCAAATATCTCATAGGTGATCTTTGTAGTATTTATGAAGAGCGTCCGATATATTGCAGAGTTGATGAATGCTACGAATTATTCTTTAAAGAGCATATGTCTTTAAACGAATACTATGAATTAAACAAATTTTATTGTAATAAACTAAGGAGGGAATAAATTATGCCATTACCATTAATTTTAGGAATAGTTGCTGCTATTGGTGCAGCCGGAGGTGTTGGTGCCGGAATTTATGGCGGCAAAAAAGTGAAAGATGCAAATGACGTTATGAAATCTGCTCAAAGACAACATGAAGAAAACGTTGCAAAATTTGAAAAGAATAATAAAGAAACAACTGATTCAATGGATAAACTCGGTAATTTTGAATTGAATATTATCAAAAGTTTTGAAGCCTTTACTAATGTGATCGAAAAAATACAAAATAAACCTGAGTTTAAATCTATTGAAAAGAATGGTGTCGAACTCCCAACATATTCACACGAAGAATTGAAACGAACTTCCGTAGGTGCAGGCATTCTTATTGGTGGATTGGGTGGTGCTGCTGCGGGTACTGCCGGTGGATTTGCTGCGGCCGGAGCAACAACGGTTGCCGTAATGACGTTGGGAACAGCTTCAACCGGAACTGCTATTGCATCGCTATCAGG
>CANQZO010000081.1 GCA_947628355.1 Candidatus Gastranaerophilales bacterium
TTACTAATGAAGAAATCGAAAACATTTTAAAAAAATTTTAATTATTTTTTTTATTCAGAACCAAACATTTCGATAATAAGAGAATAGCTATAAATCAAATAACTATAACGTAATATCATAAATAAGATTTTAAAAAACAATAGTGCTGGCAGTTAAAATAAATATACCTATTACAAATATTTATTATAAATTAGTAAACAATTATAATAATTGCAATTGCTGTTGACAAACATTGTTTTTTGCCATTTCAGAGAAACTTTTAATATCAAACTTCTTAACTTCAATATCTTGTTTATTATAGTATAGTGCCCATAATAAATATGATATTGTCAAGTCATAAAGACGATTATTATTTTCACTTATATTATTGTCTTTCATATACGAACTAATTTCGTATATAATATCTTCAATTGTTTCTTTTTTGCTGTAAAAATTATCTTTAGGAATATCTGATTTCTGAAAAGTCACATATATATCAGATTTTGGGGAAAAATTTGCCCAACTTTTATTAAAAGGGCTGCCATATGTGTCATAAATACTTGTATCTACAAGACTAAAGCCTAAATCTCTACATTTTGAAATAACAGCCTTCCATATTTCAGAATTTTTATTTTGAAAGCAAAGTGTAAAATATTTATTTGGCTTGAGGGCACTATATATGTTCTCAAGAGATTTAGACAACAATTCGTTAAATTCTTGCTCTCCTTTATTTTGTACTGGATTTATTATAACCTCTTCCTTGGTATTGTATGATTTATCTAGCCATGCATTCCAAATATACGAAAGCTCTGAATATTGAATTGCATCGCCATATGGTGGGTCTGTGAAAAAATAATCAATACTATTTTCTTCAATATTATCTAAAGCTGATACGTTATCAATAGACCAAGAACCATAATTTATGTTATGCGATTTTTTTTCCATTTCTCTTTTATACTGCTGTTTTTTAGCTTTTATTATATTTTCAATTCTATCTTCAAATCTAAACCATACATTTTCTTCAATATAATCATCCGGAACCCAATAATTATTTACTCCTAATGGTCTTACATTTTCACTCTTAAGTTTACTTACATGTAATACAGTATTTGTAAAAGCAAGAAGGAACAATTCTTTATTTTTACCATCTAATTTTTGTATTTCGTCATATAACAAGGATAATGCATATAAATTTCTTTTGGTGTACATATCTGTTACTAAAGATATTCCTTTATAACTGAACCTATCTTTATAGAATTTTTTAGGAAAGCTTTTTTTAGGAATCCATTTTTCAATATTTAATTTTTTATAATTTTGCAAATCTAAAATTTCTTCTTTTGTTAATTCATGTTTTGTGCATTTAGATTTACAATTATCACAATATATCATCCCTGAATATTTATTTTCAAATTTTGGGCCAATATTAATATATTTATAATACAAATGTTTACCACATTTTGGACAAACATATTCTGTAATATACAAGTTCATAATTGATTTTTTACAAGATTTAGTTAGCATTTTTAAATCTTTTTCTAAGGCTTCAAAATCAATATCGTTTATTAAAGTACCACTTGAAACCTGAATAGCAGAAGGATTAAGATCCCTCCCTATAAAATTTCTATTATTAATTACTGCTTCCAATCCCGTACAACCACTACCGCAAAAAGGATCCATTACTGTATCGTTCTTGTTTGAGTATTCATTGATATATTTTTCAACAATATACCATGGTTTTCTAGCCCAATATTTATGAATTTTGTATATCTTGGAATACTCTTTTTGGTAATTTTCATCAGAATATAGACTATTGATTATTTTATCCAGTATTTCCTTCATTATTCTTTCCTTAGTATTAGGCAATAATGATGTAAGATATTACTTGCCCATGAGTTTGGATAGCCATATGGTGATAAACCAATTTTATCTTGAATCCATATTTTCTCATCCTTTAATACATACTTTTCTCCAAGAATTCTTGCCATGTCCCAAGCTAATGGATACATTTTCCCACCCTTCTTGACGTTTTTTACGATAATAGTAATGTAAGCACCATCTGCTAGTTTATCATATAGCTTTAAATAAACAGAACAAACTTCTTTAAGAAATAGTTCATAATCATCAATATTTCCCAAATCAGCTGTTGCATCAGAATAGTGAACATCCAAACCTTTTTTCTCTCGTTCTTTTTTAAAGCCATCTGTACTTCTATTCAAAACATCCCAATAAGGAGGAGATGATATTGAATAATTAATAACTGGCAGTTTTATTTTATCAATATTTCTACAATCATCATTAATGACATTATTTTTAAATTCTGGTGTTCTTTTAAGAATAATATCAAAATATTTTTTATTTAACTCAATTCCATAACCAATTCTATTGGTACGTCGACAAGCCACTAAAGTGCTTCCTATTCCTGCAAATGGATCTAATACAGTATCCCCCTCTTTTGTAAAATATTTTACGAAATCAGAAATCATAGTAGGTGAAAATGTTGCAGGGTGTGCTTGCGTATCCTTTGTTACTGCACGTTCCTCTTGTAGATCGCTTTGCAAAGCATTAAAAATAAACCAACTACAAGTAAATTTTGTCCACTCTTTCCCGGTTAAATCATTTATTTTATTCCTTAAATCATAAGCACCGTCATTTACATTGAGAATAATTGCTTGAGCCTTTTCAACAAGTCCAGCTGGCTGGTATAATTTTACCTCTGCCCAATTGTCTTTATATAGCTTTGGAATTTTATTAACACTTGTCATATAAATGTTATCTAAAATATTTTTTGCTTTTTTCTGCTTGTCTTTATCTGGATGAGGCACAATTTTTCTAGAATTATCTTTATAATAAAAACATTGTTGCTCTGACATTAATTCTCCTTTTCGTATGTAGTTTAGCATTACAACAAAGACATATCAAGTGATTGAAATATCTTCATTTTTTAATTCTTTTAAAGAACAATTACCATTATAAAATTTAGTTTTAAAATACTTTATTTTCATACCAGCAGCTGTACATTTTCTAAATATTAATTTGGCATCTTTTTCTTTATCATTTAGCTTAATGTTGCTTATGTGCGGATTCATTATTATAAAGCAGTATTCTACTTTATAGCCCTGTTTTAAGAGCATTAGTATTTCTTTAAGTTGTCGTTGCGTTCTTCCGCAGCTTACTAAAGGGTACACCGCCTCATTTTTATTTGCCAAGATACCCTTTGCTTCAATAATCAATTTCTTATTAGATACATAAAAGTCGGTTTTATAATCTTTAATATAGTGCTCTCGGTATAATGTATCTTTGCTGTATTTTTTAAATAAAAATTCCTGCATTAAATCATTTACATAATTTAAATTAAGTAATGTCCAAACATTATCAACTTTTGCTGCTTGTAGTGTGTATTTTGTACGAAGTTGTTTGCCTTTATTTGGAACAAGTAATACAGTTTTTTTATTTAAATTAATATAATTTTTTAATTTGGAAGAGCTTGAAACATAACATTCCTCCTGCTTGTTTGCAATATCAACCAAGCATAAAAAACGATTATCTTTTTCTTTGACAAATTTCCCTGTTATCATACTACCTTTTTAATTTAATACTTCCATCTATCAAACCAAGTTTTATAATATCCATACATTCTTTAAAAATTGATAGAACTCTTCCCTTCATCGGAGCATCAGAAATTGCAACTAATTTACTAATAACTTCTGAAGGAACATTCTCCAAATCATCACGCGTAACATAAAAAACATTATCTTCATGTCTAAGCAAATGCCATTCTTTATCATCAGCTTTATGTTCATCAAGATATGCAACCTCTTCAGAATTCATTCTAGGACATAAATAATAGACCTTTTTACCATAAAATAAATATTTAGATAAATACATTTCTCCGACAGCAATATGTCCTGCTCTTTGAGAGCCATCGGTATAATTACGCTTCATTCTTCCTGCATATTTAATAATATAATCCTCATTTAATATAGTTGATCGTTTATTGGCAAATATATCCCAATTATAATCATATTTTTTAAACTTATTTTCATACCAAAATTTATGCATTACTTCAGCATAACCTTTAAGATATTGGTTAACCTGTTCGGAGGCACGACCATATTTTATAATAAGTTCTAAGAGGTCATTGACAATATTTAAATCCTGAATAATTAAGTATGCACCATCTCCATGTTCATATATAGTAGCATTATAAGCCATTTCAAACAAATCCGGTTGAACAATACTATCACCTTTTCTTAAATAATAGATTCCAATATAACCATTTTTTACTGCGCCTAAAGCATGATGAAATCTTTGATATTGAGCATTCCCAGTACTTCCTCTATTTAAAGCATCCGTTCCTTCAAGCCCTATTAGTGGGATCTCAACAATATTGCCATCAATTTCTTTTTGCTCAAACCAACCAGCATCGCATGAACCATAGTTAACTCCGTTATAAGAAAAAGTAAGTCCACCTTCTTCAACTAATTTTTGATCTTCGTTGCTACTATCTGGAAATATTCTTAGGGCAATACCCTCAAATCGTTTGACTTTATCTTTAATTTCATTTTTTACAATTTGATCACTAGACATTCCGGAAGACATTTCTAATCACACTCCTTTATTGCTTCAACAATTTCCTTAATTGATAAGTTGTTTGTTACTTTTATTATTTTTTCTTGATTATATTTTCCCTTTGGTTCAAGCTTATTAATATAATTCGCCAATTCTGTATTTTTAAAATTAGATAAGATATATAATTTTAAATAATTATTAAACCAATTTATGTATTGCTGAAAATCAAGATCACCTTCTCCCTCTTTATAAATTTGTTCAGATTCTTTTAGCATTATTTCAAAATTACCGTTTATATTAAACATGCCAAAGCAATTCTTTGTTGGATAAGGTTTATCGGGATGCATTTCGTATCCCTTACAGAACAACCCTGTTTTTAAATATTTTTCTAATTGGGAAGCCATTATTGTTGTCGCTGTTTTGGCCTCTCCAACAATAATATTTTCTATATTTAGATTTTCTGTAATTACATAGTTTCCAGAAATTTTTAGCAATGCTAATTCAATAAGATGGAAACCGTTACCACTAAAATTTTTATAACCACCGAAATCAGGTGTTCCAATTGTATGCATTAATGGAATCTGATTTTCTACAATATAACCTCGTTTTTTAAAAAATTCACAAGCTAAATACTCTAAAAAACACTCCATCCCATTTCCATTTTTCCAACCTTCTATTCTAAAAACAATGAAATCTGTCGGTGCCAGTTTATTTTCAATAAGTATATTATGGATTTTTTCTATTTCACTATGAAACTCCCTTTCACTATTACATTCGCATAGCAAAATATACTTATCACCATTAAATAAATATGACTTTGAATTCTTCAGCTCACTAGGGGAATAGTATAAATTATGATTATCGAAGATTCCTGTTACAAAGTTATATTGAAACGCTTCTCTTAATATTTTTGTTGTTCCCTTTGGACTAAACGGATAACAAGGATCATCCAAATATCCAGCACCGGTTACATTAGAAAACAAAAATGCTTCTATGGGCTGCATTTTAATGGCTTTTCCTATCACGGTTTCTACGAGAGGAAAAGAGAAATTTCTTGAAAATATTTGTAATATACTTTCTTTATTTAACTCCAAAAGGCCTCCTTGGTTGTTATTTAAATGAGGAAAGAGATAAAGGCCCATAAGCCATGACCTTTATGATTTCTTTTACTCCTTATGCTAAATATTCTATCATAAATACTAGACATGGTTTTGCTGTAAACTTGACTTGCTTATAACTTTGAGTGATGAACACGACACGTTAAAGGAGGTCATATGGAAAAAGTTGGATTTAATATTACTCCAAAAGAGTTGAGTTAAGTAAGTAGTCTGAGAATATTTATAACACTGCTGTTGTTATTGATTATTTTGTTGCTAATCAGCAAGAGATTGAAGAATGCTACAATCTTGCAATGGTATTAAGCACCTGAGAAACGATGTGGATGTGTTAAATGCCATTTAAAAGGTGTTTAATCGGTGTTAAAAAATTATTGTGTTGAAATGATACGATATAGGAGATATACACGTATATCTATGCTATAATAATTATAGAACAGAGTATTCAAGAATCTTTAAACTTTGACAAAAATAACTTTTTTGTAAAATACATACATTATCTTAATAAAATTTATAAATTCACTTGACAAATTTTAATTTTATAGAAATAATAGCATGTAAAGGAGGCTTACATGCTCGAAAAAATTAGTGAAGAATTAAAACAAAGAATAGCAAACAGCCATATTGAAGGCTATGGGGAAGAGTTAGAATATTGGGTTAAACAAATAAACACCCCTACAAGTAATTACAAAAATATGCTACCGCGTGATTTAACAAATGGTATTCTTGTTTCTTTTTGCGATGATAATTTAAGATATGACATTGTAAGACGTGGCTTCTATGAGTTGTTGTTATTGCTTGACTTAAATTCAAATCTTCTTTTTACTTGCATGAGTGAAGATGCTCTTAACAAAATTTTAAAAGACAAAAAACGTGAAGTACCACATTATATAGACATTTTGTCTCTTAAAAATAAAGGGTTGGAAGGTAAAACCCACCAAATAACTTTTCCGGGGATTGATACAGAGTTATTTCCTGAGGATGAGCTTGATCGACAACTAAAAGAATTGTGCTTTAATCTTGAAATGCAAACAGATAAAGAATTTAGACATTGTATAATTACAATTAAAAAAAGCGGTTATAATATAGAGGAATTAAAAGCATACATTTTTAATTCTTCATTAGAATTAGTTGAAGAAGAGAATTGGAGTCAATACTTGAAACCAAGTTATACATTCCTTGATGATACTAATAAATCCAACGAGATGGATATAATAAAACCGACATTAAAGAAAGATTTCTTAGCAAAGAATAAAGATACAATGCCGGAAATTAAAAATGATAAAAATGATGAAAAAGATGTTAATCAGAAAGAATAAAGTATAATGAAAAATAAATTTAGCGGTGAACAGTTAAAAGTTGCTCGAACCTACAGGGGATTAACAACTGAAGAGCTTGCTCAAAAAATTGGAGTAAAGAAACAAACAATATCCTTGTATGAAACGGATAAAATTATTCCTGAGGTGGACAATTTATTTAAAATAATTAAAGAATTAAACTTCCCAAGACAATTTTTCTTTCAAAATAAAAAAACTATGCCAGCAGGAACTCCGTATTTCAGAGCATTGTTAACTACTAATAAAAAATACAGAGAACAACAAAAATTACAGAACCAGTTTAGAGCTCAATTATGCGAATATTTATTAAAATATATGGATTTTCCTGTCTTAAATATTCCGAATAATATTGATTTTGATGGAGATATTGAGGCTTTTTCATTAAAAATAAGAGAGTTCTGGGGATTAGGTTTAGAGCCAATTACAAATATGATTCATTTGCTTGAAAAGCAAGGACTAATTGTTTTACTTACAAAAACAGATACTGATGATATTGATGCCTTTAATCAATCAATACAAATAAACAACGAGGAAAGATATATAGTTACTTTGTCTAAAAATAAACCTTCTTTCTCAAGGATACAATTTGATGCAGTTCATGAGCTAGGACATATACTTCTACATCCAAAAAGTGAAGATATAGAGTCCATTTCAAGAGAAGAATTTAAATTTTTAGAAAAGCAAGCCAATGAATTTGCCGCTTCATTTTTATTACCTAAGGAAGCATTTATAAAAGACCTTCCTGAACGATATAGGTGCAGTTTAGATTATTATGTCAGATTAAAGAAAAAGTGGAATGTCTCAATATCAGCGATGATTATTCGTGCATATAATTTGAATTTAATGACATACAATCAGTATCAGTACTTAATGAAAAAAATGGCACAAAAGGGTTGGAGAATGCACGAACCATATGATGATTCAATTGTAATTCCAGAACCTACAATGCTGAAATATGCAATTGATTTGCTTTTAGATAACAATATTCATACAGTTCAATCATTATTAGAGGATATAAGTGTTGATTTGGCTTTAAATTCCGATGAAATAGAATTTTTGTTAGGTCTGGAAGAAGGTAAATTGGCAATTCCTGATACAACAGTTTCTAAGATTAAACCTAAACTTAAGATTTAATATTTGTCAAAGATTATATTTTGCCTAAAATAATTGAAATAGAAAAAATTATAACATTATATATAATTGTTATTTTATTGTTCAATATGATCAAATATTTACTGTTATGGAGAATAGAATACTTCCTAGAGTTCAGATACAACAATAATTAACATCTAAAATATGGATAATATATCTCTCAAAATCTTTGTTATAACGTTCGCCGATAATGAGTTTTGAAATATAGCTTTCAGTTAGGTTCAGTCTTTTTGCAAGCATTTTTTGCGGCATATTTTTCTGAAGCATTTTGAAACGTATCATTCTTTCTCTGCGATACAGAA
>CANQZO010000082.1 GCA_947628355.1 Candidatus Gastranaerophilales bacterium
GCCCTTCTGCCTCGGTTCTTACAATTACGCCGATTCCTACGGGTTTAAGCAGACTGATTATTGATTTTAATCTTGCTCTTTCTTTTTGCGAAGTTATTTTCCTTGATACGTTAATTCCCGTTTCATGAGGCATTAATACCAAAAACCTTCCCGGCAGACTTAACAATGTTGAAACTCTCGGCCCTTTATGCCCGACGGGTTCTTTTACCACCTGCACGATTATTTTCTGTTTCGGCGACAGTTTTTCTTTTAATGTTCCTTTTCCTATTGCATCGTTTGCATGTAAAAATCCCATTTTATCGTATCCTACATTTACAAATGCTGCGTCAATACTCGGCAATATATTATCTACAGTTGCCAGATATACGTCATTTAAAAGCATATCGCCTCTTTGAACGTAAAATTCACAAATTTTTCCGTCTTCTATTACTGCTGCTATGTTGTCACGTTCTGCTACCACTATCGCTTTTGACATGTTCTTTTCCTTTTCTAAATCCTTTATATTCTGTTCATATCTTTATCGTAAAATTCCTCTCGTATTATTCTAAAATCTACATCTTTAATGTAAGATTTTATTACGTCTTCTGCTTTTACGGACGGAATTTCATCCGATTGCCCTGTCTTTAAAATCATATATATTCGTTTTTCGTCTGCGTCGATTGATTTTATTGACGGTCTGATATTAATTAGTTTTTTTACACCTTTTTTATTTATCTTCTCAAGTAAAATTTCTTCACTTGAAGATGTCTTTTCTTTAATATACACCAAATCTTCTTTTTTTAAAATACCCTCTTTTAAAGGTTCAAACGAATATTTTGCCCATTGAACCGTTATATCAATTGCGGGCATGTTTTTTTCGATTTCTATTGCTTCCAATACTCTTATGTTATCGGGTAATACGGAATTTAATTTTTTTGTTAGTTCATTTTCGGTGATTTTATTAAATATTTCAATATCTATCATTTCGCATTTGCTTTCAACGAAGATAGGCAATGCTATTCCGAGTGAAAATTTAGGAGTCGGATTAAACCCTTGAGAAAAACACAGGTCTAATCCCGAACGATATAGCATTTTTATAATGGTATTCTGCCAGTCAAGGTGTGAAATGTAGCGCATTTCATTTTCTTTTGTCAGCTTTAATCTATATTTTACGGGAGTTTTTTCTTCCGAAATTTTTATATCATCTTCTGTTACTGCCGTATATTGCTTATCCGTTACTTTATGAGTCTTTAAATTTCTGCACACTCCGCAATTTACGCAGTTAAACTCGCACGGAGTTATATTTTTTGCATTTAATGCGTTATTGTATTGTCCTATAAACCAGCTTTTATCAATTCCGACATCAATAATATCCCAAGGCAGTTCTTCGTTTAAATCGTATTGTCTTTGAGCTTCATAATCCAAATCAATTCCGCATTCTTTTGCGGTATCTTCCCATAGTTGCTTATCGACATTTTCATCCCAGGTGCTTAAATATACACCTTTTTTATGAAGTTCATAAATAAATTTATTAAATCTTTTATCTCCTCTTGTTAACGCACATTCAAGTTTTGAGGTAAAACTGTTATGGTAATTGATTTTTACTCCTTTTAACCGCTTAACATTATCTAAAAGATAACCTATTTTATTTTTAATTTCCTCTCTGCCGTTTTGCCCGAACCATTGAAACGGCGTAAATGGTTTCGGAACAAATATTGATACGGTGCAGGTTAAATTTAAAGTATCTTTTAATTCAAGTTCTTTTTTTATTTCTTTGGATTTGTATTTTATTTTTTTAAACAATTCAACCATTTCATCAAGGTCTGATAAAGTTTCGGTCGGAAGTCCTATCATAAAATAAAGTTTTATTCCGCTAAATCCGTTTTTATAGCAGTTTAAAACGGTATTAATAATTTGTTCTTCCGTTAAGTTTTTGTTTATTACGTTTCTGAGCCTTTGGCTTCCTGCCTCGGGGGCCAGCGTTACAGTTGTTGATCTTACAGTTCTTACCATTTGCGCTAACTTTTGGCTGTATCTGTCTATTCTCTGGCTTGGAAGTGATACTGATACTTTCCTTTTATTCATTTCACAGGATAATTCTTCAATTACGCTTTCTATATTTGTGTAATCGTTTGATGATAAGGACAAAAGCGAGTATTCATCGTATCCGCTTGTTAATGTTGAATCTTTTACCATTTTTATTACATCTTGAGCTTTGCGTTCTCTGATTGGGAGTGTAATGTGTCCCGCCTGACAGAATCTGCACATTCTGCCGCAGCCTCGGCGTATTTCTATTATTGTTCTGTCATGAACTCCGGATGAGTATGGAACAGGGCTTTTTACAATTGTGTTATCTTTTGATATATCGTAAATTCTTTTTCTCGTTTTATTTTTAGCGGCGGGAGCGTATATCCCCTCTATTTTTGCAAGTTGAGTTATTATTTCATTTCGGGATAAATTTTTTTCTTTTAGTTCTTTATATTTTTCAAGCAGTTCGATAATTAATTCTTCGCCGTCGCCAATCATAAAAATATCAATAAAATCTTCAACAGGTGCGGGATTAAAACAGCAAGGCCCGCCTGCTGCAATTATCGGGTCAGTTTCTTTTCTGTTATAACGTTTTACTTCTATTCCGCTCAGATTAATCATTTCAAGCATTGCAGGGTATGCCAGCTCGTATTGCAGAGAAAATCCTATTATATCAAATTCTTTTGCAGGCTTTTTTGTTTCAAGAGCAAAAAGTAATTCTTTTTTATCTGTTAATATCTGCCTGAAATCATTATCGGGCGCGTAAATTCTGTCTGCAAGAAAACGCTCGTCACGATTTACTTTATCATATAATATTTTTTGCCCCAGATTACTTATAGCTATTTCGTATTTATCGGGGAAAGCAAGCGCCAATTTTACCTGCGCACTTTCAAAATCTTTATTTCGGCTTAAATATTCCCCTCCCGTGTATCGGTAGGGTTTCATTACTCTATAAAAACTGCATTGCATTTCTGTCGAAAGTTTATTCATTTATGCCGGTTCTTCGGGTATATATCGCTCTATATCTATTATTTTACCGTTTGTTTCGGTTTTAAAGTTATCAATAAACTCAAAAAATAATTTATACGGTACTTTATATTTATATAGTGCCGGACTTATCCCGTTATTTTTTAAAACGGTTACAATATAAAAGCATTTATTGGCATACTCCAGTAAATACTCCTCCTTAAAAGAATTACCGTTATCGTCTTTTGTGATTTTTATAAAGGGAAATTCTTTTAAAAATTTCTTTTCAGCACTATCTTCCGTATTATTTGACTTTTTTATAAAGTTAATTACTTTGTCTTTATTTTCTTCCATATTTTTATTTAAGTAAACTTTATAAAATCGGTCAAATTATTTACAATTTAATTAATTTTATATGCAAGATCGGGTTTTCTTGCCGCAAGAGTTTCATCTACTTTTTTAACGGGAGTATTTTTAGGGTGCGACAATACTTCCTGCGGATTTGTTTTTATTTCTTCCGATATTTCTATCATTGTTTCAATAAATTCATCCAGCCTTGTTTTAGTTTCCGACTCTGTAGGTTCTATCATTATTGCTTCATGAACAATTAAAGGGAAATATACGGTCGGCGGGTGAAAATTTGAATCCATTAATCTTTTGGCTATTCCTAAGGTATTAACGCCTTGTTCTTTTTGCCAATCACCTGATAAGACAAACTCGTGCATACATTTTCTGTCGTAAGGGAGTAAATAATGTTTTTTCAGTTTATTCATCATATAATTTGCATTTAAAACAGCGTTTGAACTTACATCTTTTAATGAATTTCCCTGCATAAGTATGTATGCGTATGCCCTTACCAATACCGAAAAATTACCGTAAAACGCTTTCATTTTGCCTATGCTGTTTTTTAAGTCATATCTTCTTATATATTTGTTTCCGTCAAAATCAATATAAGGAACGGGCAAAAATTCTTTCAACTTATCAACAACTCCGACGGGGCCTGCACCGGGGCCTCCTCCGCCGTGAGGGGTTGAAAATGTTTTGTGCAGATTGATATGTACTATATCAAAACCCATTAACTTAGGATTTGTATGCCCCATAATCGCGTTCATATTTGCGCCGTCATAATATAAAAGCGCGCCTGCTTCGTGAACAAGCCTTGATATTTCAAGTATATTTTCTTCAAAAAGTCCTAAAGTATTAGGATTAGTTAACATTATTGCAGCGGTATTATCGTCCAGTACGGATTTTAATGCGTCAAGGTCAACAAGTCCTTTTTCGTTTGATTTTAACTCGATTATATTAAACCCGCACATAGCTGCGCTTGCAGGGTTTGTTCCGTGAGCGGAATCGGGGATTATTACATTTTTTCTTTTTTCGTTTATTGATTCAAAGTATTTTTTAACAATCATCATCCCGCATAATTCACCGTGAGCGCCTGCCGCGGGCTGCAGGGTTATTGCAGACATTCCCGTTATTTCTTTTAAAGCCTCCTGCAAATTATACATTAATTTTAACGAGCCTTGCGCATCTTCATCTGACTGCTTAGGGTGAAGTGAAGTAAAACCCTCAAGCGCTGCAAGAACTTCATTTACTTTCGGATTATATTTCATTGTGCATGAGCCAAGCGGATAAAATCCTTTTTCAATGCAGAAATTTTTATCCGATAACTCTTTATAATGCCGCATAACCTCAAGCTCGCTGATTTGCGGAAGTATTGTTCTATTTTCCGTATTCAGATACTTTTTATCTATAAAGTTAAAGTCTAAATTCTCATCGGTAAGGGTAACTCCCTCAGTTCCGTTTACGCTTTTTTCAAATATTAATTTTGTCATTTTATCCCTTTTAACTTCCTTGTGCTTTATTGTATGCCAATTTTGATCTTCTTGTTATTTCGTTATAGTCTGCGTCTTTATATATGGCTCTGCCGAGTCCTACAGCTTTAGCTCCCGCTTTTAAGTATGCGGGGATATCATCTATTTTTATACTTCCTGCCGCTATTATATTTATAAATTTCATCGGACGAAGTATATCTTCTATGTATTCTGCTCCGCCCATGGGATTTGCGGGTGAAATTTTTATTAACTGTGTATTTGCTTTCCAAGCCGAATATGCTTCGTTTGGAGTTGTTGCCGTCATAATAAGCGGTGTTTTTTCGCTTTTGCAAAGCCGTACTAAATTCATTTGAAAAACGGGAGATACAACAACATCGGCGCCCGCATCAATTACAATTTGAGCCTGCCTTTGTGTTATAATTCCGCCTGCCATAATCATGGGGCGGTCTTCTCTTTTGGTTAATTTCTCCAATACCTTAACCATTTCGGGAGTTTCAATTACTATTTCAATTATTTTTATTCCGCCGTCAGTTATGGCATTTATTATTTTCTCCGTTTCTTCGGGGTTTTGATTTCTTAACAGTGCAAATATTTTTTCTTGTGATATTTTACTTATAGGGTTCATTAATCTTTCTTTCTCAACTTTATCAAATTAGCAAAAAATGCGTTTTCCATTTTTTCTGCAGTTTCATTTGATAATATTTTTTCCAAGTCTTCTTTAAATGTTGTTATATCTTCATATTTTCTGAGTATTCCGTCTATAGCAATTGAAATGTCGCCTGTTTCTTCGGATACAACAATACAGGTTGAATCTGATACTTCGCTTGCGCCTATTGCTGCTCTGTGGCGGGTGCCGTATCTCCAGCTTAATTTAGGGTCTTCCGTTAAGGGAAGTAATACACCTGCTGCCAGAATTTTATTATTATTTATTACCATTGCGCCGTCGTGCAAAGGAGTATTTGGGAAAAAGATTGTTAATATTAATTCTGCCGAAATATCAGCATTAATTATCGTTCCGACATCATTATAAAAAGATTGATCTTGATTTTTTTGTATAACTATTAATGCGCCTCTTTTAACTCTGCTGCAATATTTTACCGCTTCGGTTATTTCTTTTACAACATTTGTTTTTTGTTCATTAGCGCTTGTTTTAAACCACAGGAAATTTTTTGCAACAAACTTTGTTTGTCCCAGATGTACCATAAGCCGTCTTAATTCCGGCTGGAATACAATCACTAAAGACAACAATAAACCTGTTAACAGGTATTGAGCTATTTGTCCGAGGATTTGGAATTCCAAAGCAATTAATGCTCCCGAAAATATCCACGCTGAAATTATAAAAAGCAGTATTCCTCTTACGAGTTTTTCCGACTGGGTATTTTTAATGAATTTTACGTATAAATATACCGCAATTAATATAACAATAAGAACCTGCACCGCATCTTTCACGGTTAAATTTACTGCGCTTGTTGCAAGTTCCGTTTTATCAAAAAAATTGCCGTAAAATTTTAATATCGTATCAAGCATTCATCAGTCTTTCGGGAATTACATCCGTTTGTATTAATTCTTTATAAGTTTGTCTATTTATTATAATATCAGATTTTCCGTTATTTACAAGTATAGCGGCAGGTTTTAAAACTCTGTTGTAATTGCTTGACATGGAATATCCGTAAGCCCCCGTATCATAGAAACATATTACATCGCCTTCTTCTATTACCGGCAGTATAATGTCTTTCGCTAATATGTCGCCCGATTCACAGTGTTTGCCTGCGATTGTAATCATTTCTGTTTCTTTTTCTTCGGGTTTGTTTGCTACTTCTACCGTATATTTTGCTTGATACAGACTTGGTCTGGCATTATCTGACATCCCGCCGTCAACGGCTTGATATCTTCTGCCGTTTGGCACTTGTTTTGAACTTCCTGCCGTGTATATTGTTACTCCTGATGTACCGATTATGCTTCGCCCGGGCTCTATATATACATAGGGCGGTTCTATATTATACTCTTTCGTGTGCTTTTCTATTGAATTAATAATTGTTTGTGCAATTTCATATACCGATATGGGTTTATCATCTTCGGTGTATTTTATTCCCAAGCCTCCGCCTATGTTTATTTCTTTTAATTCTATATTATATTTATCTTTTATTCTTTTTATTTCTTTAAAAATTACTCCGATTTCATCGTAATAAACCTGTTTTTCAAATATTTGAGAACCGATATGAGCGTGCAGACCGCTTAATTTTAAATTTTTATATTCATTGATAATTAAATTAATAGCTTCATCTAAGGTTGTTAAATCAAAACCGAATTTTGAATCAAGATGTCCTGTTTGGATATATTCATGTGTATGGCATTCAATCCCCGGGGTAATTCTTAAAAGAATTTTTACTTCTTTTTTTGCTTCTGAAGCTATATCGTTTAACAGCATAAGCTCATAAAAATTATCAACCGAAATTGTGCCGATTTCGCATTCTACAGCCATTTTTAGTTCTTCAAAGGATTTATTATTACCGTTAAACAGGGTTTTTTGCATGTTAAATCCTGCTGATTTTGCTGTATATATTTCTCCGCCCGAGCATAAATCAAGCCCAAAACCCTCTTGCCCCATTATTTTGCATATTGACGCAGTCATAAACGCTTTAGCTGCATACATCATTCTCATTTTCGGATATGATTTAAAAGCGTCTTTGTAACTTCTTGTCATTGAGCGAATTGTTGCTTCATCAAATATATAAAGCGGAGTTCCGTATTTATTTGCAAGCTCTGTTAAGTCGCATCCGCCTATTTCTACGTTGCCTGCTTCATTTATTTTTCTTGTAATCGGCATTATTTCTTGATTTGCTGTTTTCATTTTTTTCTTCCTTTTCCATTTCTATCGTATCATAAACATTTTGCTTGATTAATAAAAAAAAAGTATTAATATAAGACTATGAAGAAATTACTTATAGCGGTATTAATTTTAGCGGGTTCTCAAATCCAGTTAGCATATTGTGCTGATAATGACTCGTTATATGAAGCGGCTCAGCCCTTTGAGTCTAAATTATATAATGATGTTGACCCGTATCAAGATGAAGATACCATTAAATATTCTTGGTCGCCATATCCGCTTTTTAGAACAAGTACTGACTTATATTTTAAGGATATTACAATCCCGCCGGGGTATTACCTGTTAACTCCCAGAAAATTAAAGGGGCGTGATTTCGTTTTGTTTAAACAAAACGGTAAAGTGGAATTTATTA
>CANQZO010000083.1 GCA_947628355.1 Candidatus Gastranaerophilales bacterium
TTCCCGATATATACGGTTTATCAAGCGCTTCAAAAAGCTCATTTTCAGCTGCCTCATCAAAAGGAAGCCCCCCTGTTATATCCCAGGTGACGGGGTTTTGACATCCCTCGCATTGGTGGTTGCACCCTGCAACCCACAATACGACCCTTAGCCCGTCGCCGTTTAGCATATCATCTTTTGTTATATTATGGTAATTCATATCTTTACATACTTACTCTGTCTTTTATCTCTTCCATTTTTGCTTCGTTAAGACGAGTATCACCTTTTACTCTGGAGTATGAAAGATAACCGTTCATCCTATCTATTTTTGTTAAATTTCTGCTTCCGCATTTCGGGCAGACATCCATGTTTAATTCTTGGTGTCCGCAATCATCACAGTATGAAAGCGATAAATTTACACCCTCATAAAATCCCATATCCATTGCTCTTTCAATCAAAGTTCTGATTGCTTCTTTATTGTAAGAAACGGGATATTTAACATACTGGATTTTACCCCCGTTCATTAAGTTCCAAAATCTGTTTTCCAAATCCTGCTTTTGTATCGGAGTTATATTTTCAGTTACATGGCAGTGGAAACTGTTTGATACGTAGCCTCTATCTGATACATTCGGAACTATACCGTATTTTTCACGGAATTGAGTTACCTGCAATCCGCATAAACTTTCAGCAGGTGTGCCGTACAGTGCATATAAGTTTCCGTCTTCTTCTTTAAATTCGTTTACACGTTTATTAATAAATTCCATTACTTCAACGGCAAATTGACCATCCTCTACAAGTGATTTACCGTTATGAATTTCTTGAAGTTCATTTAATGCCGTAATACCAAATGAAGCTGTTGCAGCCTTTAATAACGGTTTAATTTTGTCGTGGAAGCCTAAGTGACCGCCGTAAAATCCGCCCTCGCAGTATGCCAGAGGGTTCGTTGAAGCGCGCATTTCGCCTAAGTAATCATAAGTTCTTATATGAATTTTTCTGATTAACTGCAAATAGTAATCAAGAACTTCATAAAAGTCTTTGCTTTCTTTTTTAGCTTTTGCGTAAATCATAGGTAAATGCAGGCTGATAGCACCAATATTAAATCTTCCTACAAATATAGGTTTATCGTTTTCATCAGCGGGCTTCATTCCGCCTCTTTCATACCATGGAGATAAGAAAGCTCTGCAGCCCATTGGCGATACTACTCTTTTATATTTTTTATACATGCTTGCAACGTAGCCGTCGCCCGTTAAACTTAACCAGTCGGGGTACATTGACTTTTGCGAGCATTCCAAGCCTGCTTCAAATACATCTTCTAACACTCCGCCTTTGCCGTGGAGCTCTTTATCATATAAGAATACAAGTTTCGGGAACAGTACTGGTTTTTTGCATTCTTTCTTGCCTTGTCCGTTCTTTCTTGTATTTAATGCCGATATAGAAGCCATTTTTTCATATTCGCTTGTCCCTAACCCAAAGGTTATTGTTATAAACGGATAATCGCCTCTTGATGAAGCAACGGTATTAAATTTATATTCCCAGCCTTGGAAGCCTTGGTCAAAATCTGTTTTAACATCATTTAACGCTTCTTTTCTTGCTTGTTCGAAATTTAAACCCATTGAAATATAGCGTTCATACTGTTTGTTATATGTTTTTTCAGCATAAGGCGCAAGTAATTTGTCGACTTCGGGCACCGTAAATCCGCCGTATTGCTGGCTTGCTGCTGCCATTACGATGTCGCCTATTACGTCAAATGCTACGGCTAAGGTCTTTGGTTCATTGTACCAAAGGTTGCCCATTTCAAATCCGCCTCTTAATACTTCCGCTACATCAAATAAACAGCAGTTCATTGTGTCGCGTCTTGCCGACATATCGTGAATGTATATATATCCGTCGCGGATTGCCTGTAAATCTTCAACAGTTAAGAAGAATTTTTTGTATAATTCTTTATTTAATTGATTAAATATTAATGAACGCTTTGTTGATACTAAAGCCGAGTCGGAGTTTGAGTTTTCCTTATCCCCGATATACATTATTTTTTGGCTTTCCTGATATACTTTATCAAGCATTCTTACAAAGTCTTGCTTATAATTACGATAGTTTCTGTAGCTCTGGCATACTTTAGGGTTAACATTTTCCAGTGCTTCTTCCACTATATTATGCATTTCTTGGATTTGTATTTCGTTATGTCCGCTGTTTTTTACTTCATTTTCAACAATAGAACAAATACTATTTAATTGTTCCTCCGTAAAGTCAATTAACACGCGTCTTGCCGATTTCTTTACGGCATTTACAACTTTTTGCAGGTCAAATTTTTCTTTAGTGCCGTCTTTTTTTACGACGTACAACTGTTCTTCTTCTAAATTTGCCATGACTTATCCCTCACCTTCTCCAAAGTAACCAAAAATACGTAATAAATTACGCATTTTTAGTTTTTTATTTTTTCCCAAATCTCTCAATTTGTTTTTTTATTTTACAATATTTTTTTAATCATGTAAATAAAAATATATACTTTGGATATTATTTTTTTTAACTACGTTGTCGGTGCTTCATCAAAAGATTGCATATATTTTTTATTTTCTTCAAATCTTTGCTGCATTCTCTCATTTAATGTCGGAAAATCGTTTAGCGAATATCTTTGCATTTCGGCTATTACCATATCAGCATTGATATTTTGCTCCGGTACAATTTTGTGATTTTTTGCCTGACTTACAAATAATTCCAATTCTGCGGGGGTAAATACATATAAATTATCTTTCATATACTGTATAACTTTTGCATAATCAAAATCTTTTGTACTTTCTTGTTCATCGTATTTGAAAAGAGTATATTTTATCATATCTCCGACCGCAAAATCTTTCATATCTCCGACTGCCAGTTTAAAATCGGCTCTGCCGGGGCGTAATAGCGCCGAGTCCATTAATTTTGGATTATTAGCTGTACCTATCCAAACGGCGCCTCTTTTAGCGCATTTATCCGCACATTTTAACATTGCCCTTACTTCTTTAACGCATTCCGGGTTATCTATTCTGTCCATAAAGAAGTTATCTACATCATCTTTAAAGTTTATTACCGTATATTTCCCTGTTTTATTAAAGTTTTCTTCCGCTTTTGCAAATGCTTGTTTAATATTTCTGACGTTTTGAGCATGATTATTTCCGTTTAATTCAACATCTTCGACTTTTATACCTAGGTATCTTAAATGTTCGCAGACTTTTTCCGCCATATAAGTTTTACCCCCGCCCGACGGGCCGTATAGTAATACTCCGTTTGGAATTTCCGAATGATAGCTTATATATCTGTCATATTGTTTTGCTGCCAAAGGTGCTATTAAATCTACCGCGAGCCTGTATTTTTCAACTCCGTAACCTTGTACGGCATTTAATCCTATTTCATGTCCGTCATTTGTGGGCTTTATTGCCGCTAAATTCATAAATCCGCAATGGTATTTTTCTGCTTCTTCATAAGATACCCTTAAATCTTTGGATATTTGTTTAATTGAGTCTTCGGTTTCTTTCTTAATTCTTTCTTCTTCTTCAAGTCTTTGTTTTTCTTGACGATTGCTTTGGTAAACTGCTGTTCCTATTACTCCTGCATATAATACTAAATAGCCTAAAAAAAACGGGTCAATCCCGAAAGAGAGTGACTTTTTGCCGTTTGACATTCCGACGAGAGCTTTGCCATAGCTGCCATTTGATTGTTCTATACTTGATTTTGGCAAAGTATCTATAGCTTTTGCCGATTGATTTTTTCTTATTTGATTTCCGCGTATCAGGGTTACTCCGTTTATTGCGCTAATAATCATAATGTTTATATCCCTTTCCTGCTTAATATTTCTTTTGCTTCTGCCAATAAATTGTCACGTTTTGGCGAGTCTTTAAATCTTTCTATCAACTCAATATACTTATTCCAAATAGCTGTATCATCTTTTATTGACGGGATTGTTAATATTTGATGTTCCATTCTTCCCATTCTTGTAACCGCATTGTCTGCTTTTGTTATGTCAACCGCTTCAGATATCCATGTAAAACCGCGTTTTCTGCAATCCTGCATTTTAATTAAGGAGCTAATAACACAGCTTGTTTTTCCGCCGCTTAAATTTCTGTCGCTTGCTATTTGGTCTAAATCTCTTACTACTATTGCAGTTCTTTGCTTTGTTTTTGTAAATCTTTCTTCCGCTTGTTGTATTAAATCAACTATCGCACTGCTTATTTCATTTAAAGGTTTTTCTTTTGCCCGCGGTGCATGCTCGATTTTATACCCTGCGTCCTGTAAATTTCCTAAAAATCCTTTTATTGCTTCTTCTTTACCGATTGAGTCGGGACCGTAAAGACATACTCCGTTTACGCTTGCTTCGCCCGTTGTTTTTACGTCATTTATTAAAAATGTTTTTGCATTTTCAATCATTTTTCCCGTTATCGTTTGCGGTGAAGGTTCAAGATTTTTTACTCCGTTTTCTGCTGTTTGCACAGCACCTTTAAATAACGGTGATAAGTTTTTCTTTATTACTATTGCGCCTATAATTGCCGCGCCAGCCAATGCTCCCAATATTAAATATTTTTTATTCTTTTTTATTTTTTCTTTTAAATTCTGCGGTTCAAAAGAGTCTGCTTTTGCTTGTTTATTACTGCTTGGAACTTCTCTCCTTTGCGGAGTTGTCATGTCTTGGAATATACGGCTTGTGCCTGCCTGCGCCCCAAAAATTACTTTCATTTATCCTCTCCGATGATTAAGTTTATTTTATCAAATTTTGATAAGATAAAATATTAGTAGTATATAACTTTGAAATAATAATTTACATAATTCGGTTAATTTAAGACTAATTGCCAAAAATTTACATATATTTTAAAATTAGCGTATGAATTTAGCAGGTTACATTTTTAAGAGGATTCTTCAAACGATACCGTTACTGTTTATGGTATCGATAATAAGTTTTTTTCTGATAAGGCTTGCACCCGTTGACCCGTTGGCTGAGTTAAAATTAAATCCGTCTATTACGCAGGAAACTCTAAATTATGAAGTTCAGCGCTTAGGACTGGATAAACCCGTTATTGTTCAATATGGGCTTTGGCTGAAAAGTTTTGTTAAAGGTGATTTGGGGTATTGCACTACGGGCGAAAAGGTATCGGATAAACTACTTGAGCGTATTCCGAATACTCTTTTACTTACGGGTTTTGTTATTTTATTTACTTGGCTTGTCGGTATTCCGCTTGGTATAGTTGCCGCTTTAAACTGGCGCAAGCCTGTTGACCGGATTTTAACCATACTTTCAAGTATCGGAATGGCAATTCCATCGTTCTTTTTCGCGCTTTTGCTGTTAATATTTGCGGTAAAAACAGGCTGGTTCCCGACGGGAGGAATTACAAGTTATAATTATTCTGAAATGACTCCGTTACATAAGGTTTTAGATGTGCTTCATCATTTGGTTTTACCTGTAGTTGTGCTTTTTACCATTTCACTTTCGGGGCTTCAGCGTCAAATGAGAGGCAATTTGCTTGACGTGCTTGAGGCTGATTATGTTAAATTTGCTCGTGCTAAGGGATTAAGTGAAAATAAAGTTATATATAAACACGCGCTAAGAAATGCAGTTAACCCTATGGTTACTTTATTGGGATTTGAATTTGCTTCGCTATTAAGCGGGGCTGCTTTAACGGAGTATGTTTTTCAATTTCCCGGGCTCGGCAGGCTTATTTTGGAAGCGGTTATGAAGTCTGATATTAATCTTGTTATGGCTTCTTTAATGATTGGTACTGTTATGCTTGTTTTGGGCAACTTGCTTGCGGATATTCTTTTAAAAATTGTTGATCCGAGAGTGGAGGTCGCGTAATGGCTAATCTGCCCGAGTTTAACGATATCGCCGATAAAAATATTTTTCAAAGTATTATGCAGGATAAATTTGCCCGCATTGCGTTTTATATTCTTGTTTTTCTTTATATATCGGTCTTTCTGGCTTCTTTTATAAGTCCGTATTCTAAAGAATATTCAAATCGCAATAAGGCATATGCACCGCCCTCTAAAATATATATTATTAACGAAAAAGGCAGACTTTGCGCGCCTTATACATATAATTACATCCGCAGTTTTGATAAAGAAACTTACGATACCAAGTATACAGAAGATAGGGCTCATAAATACAAAGTTAAATATTTTGCAAAAGGCGGTAAATATAAATTATTCGGGATAATTCCCTGCCAAAGACACTTTTATGATGTGGAAAAAGGCGGTGAACTTTATCTTTTGGGAACGGATATTAACGGCCGTGATAACTTTTCAAGACTTTTATACGGCGGGCAGATTTCACTTACAATAGGATTTTTGGCACTGTTGGTATCTTTCCCGCTCGGGATGATTTACGGCGGAATTTCGGGTTATTTTGGCGGTAAAACTGATTTTATTATGATGAGGATAGCTGAAGCAATAATGTCTATACCGAGTTTTTACCTTTTAATAATTCTTGCCGCAATATTACCCGCTAATATGACAAGTGTTCAGCGATTTGCGCTTATTGTTGTTATTCTTGCATTAATCGGCTGGGCGGGATTTTCAAGGGTAGTAAGAGGTATGGTGCTTTCTATCAAAAAAAGAGAATTTGTAACTGCCTCTGAGGCAATGGGCGCTTCTGCTTTCAGGACAATTGTTTTTCATATTCTGCCTCAAACGCTTAGCTATGTTATTGTTGCAATGACCTTAAGCGTGCCGTCTTATATTTTATCGGAATCGGGATTAAGTTTTTTGGGGCTGGGTATTCAACAGCCCGACGCAAGCTGGGGTAATATGCTGAAAGAAGCTCAAGAGTTTGCTAATATCATTTCACGTCCTTGGCTTTTGACCCCCGGTTTTTTAATTTTTGTTGCAGTTTTAGCCTTTAATGTGATTGGTGATACAATTAGAGATGCAGTGGATCCTAACAGCAGAGAAAGATAATTAAATGACTAACTTTTTACACTATTTTCAAATTGCGGACGCTGATATTTTAATAAGAATATTAGTATCCATTATTCTTGGTTTTTCTATCGGTTTGGAGCGTGAACTTACAAACAAATCGGCAGGATTGAGAACTCAAATTATGGTTTGCCTCGGTTCTTGTATTTTTACGATTTTATCTATATACGGATTTTCAACGGCAGTAAGCCTTTATCCTATGGGTGATCCTGCCAGAGTCGCAGCTCAAATTATTACGGGTATTGGTTTTATCGGTGCGGGTACTGTTTTAAGACAAGGACTAACTGTTACGGGGCTTACAACCGCTTCAACTCTTTGGATTGCCGCTGCTGTCGGAATGGCATGCGGCTGCGGCAAAATTAGTATCGCTGTTGTTTCTGCTATTCTGGCTATTGCTATTCTTGTTTTAATTCGTATTTTTGAGTTCAAAATATTACCGGGAAATCTTAAACACATGCGTAAAGTTAAACTGTCTTTTGTCTGCAAATATAGTGATTATGATGCGGTATATAAAAAACTTATTGATACCTTTCCCGAAATAATTGACTACAGTTACAAAACGGTAGATGATGAAGCCGATTATATTAAAATATCGGCAAAAATATGCAGCTGCGATAAATCTCCCGTTTTGTGCATTTATAAAAAACTTGATGATATGAAAAATTTACATTCTGTTAGTGTTAAAGAGATTTTTGATTGATTATAAAAAAAAATGTTATAATTATATTGGTTAATTGAAGTATGCAAAAGACAGAAAAATTATATTCCGATATTCCGCCGACAAGGCTGAGAAATCGTAAAGAAAAATTCAGAAAAGCTCACAATTATGCTTTTTGGACTTGGGTTGCCGATGTGGTATTATTTAGAATGCTCAGCCATAGATTTTATGCGCTTAGAATTAAAAATCTTGAAGCATTTAATGAAAAACGTGATAAAAACTTCCCGAGTATTATATATGCACCTCACATGAATTGGTGGGACGGGATTGTAGGATATAACCTTATGCGCAGGGCTTTTAAGGTTAAACCGCGTATGATGATTGAAGAAATGAACAGATTTCCGCTGTTTTCATTAATAGGTGCA
>CANQZO010000084.1 GCA_947628355.1 Candidatus Gastranaerophilales bacterium
CGCTCTGCAGGTACCCTGCGCTTTTCCATCTTTGAATTTTGCTTCATTCGTGCTTGTTGCTCCCTCGGGTTTGCTTTGCTCTCCCTGCGGAAAAACCGCTGTCTTTGTTTTTCCTGTTCGCACAACCCCTGCAACCTCGCTTTAAAAACCCTTTCGGTTTTTTCCGCTCGGTCGGGTTGTTGCTCCCTCGGGTTCGCTTCGCTCTACCCTGCGGAAAAACCGCAAAAAAAGACCGAAAATTCATTCGGTCAAACAGTTTACGAGTGAGAGTGGAATATGTATAAACTTATAATACTTGTTTATAAAATCTTTCATATTAACCTCTTGTTTATTCATTCGTTGTATTATCTCTTATACTTTTGAGCTACATTAAGAAATGTTACAAAAATATATATTTTTTATGTATAATTTAGCAATTTTTTATATACAAATTTTTTTATATATATGTGAATGATAAAACACAAATAAACAGAAGATATTAAGAGAGTACGAATACTAATCGACTACAGATAAACGGGCATGGGAACAAATAAAGGGTATGCGCATACCAAACTTACTTTAAAACCTATAAAAACCATAATAATATACCTTACACATACTTACCTTTACTTTTTAACACGACGGATATGAACAAAAGACTTTCTTTTACATTCCGAATTGTTTGGGACATCAAATGTCCCTTTTTTTTGCGGTTTTTCCGCAGGGTAGAGCGAAGCGAACCCGAGGGAGCAACAACCCGACCGAGCGGAAAAAACCGCAAAAAAAAGACGAATTATTAATTCGTCTCGGAAAAACAAGTAACAATGTATTTTAGGCAACTAAATTTATTGAACCAGAAACTGGTTTATTTTCATCTTCCTGTTCGGCGTTTTGAGCACTCATGTAGAATGAAAACGGATTAGAACCGCGTTTATCTTTATCTAAATCTTTTGATTGAGATACTTGAACTGCGGCTGTTATTACTTCGCTCTCATTTAATTTTTCAGTATTTTCAAGATTTATTACCACTTTTCCGCTGTTTTCTTTAGAGGTAAATAAACTCTGAGCAGCTTGCGAGTTTAAATATTGAACATTGGCAGAAAATGCCTGACTAAAGTTAATACCAAAGTCTGTTGCAGCTTTTGCAGCTTTTAACGCAACATCACTGCGGGTATTTGCGGAATATAAATCCGTTCCGATGCTGACTCTGTTAAATTTTGATAAATTTAATTTTGAGACATCTACGGTTTTTTCGTTATTCGGATTTAAGATTTGTTCGGTAACTTTTGCTAACGCCTGCACATCTATTGCAGGTTTTGAATAATTAGCTGAATATACCGAGCCCACATTTAATCCCATTTTTTGCCTTTTCTCCAATTACTTATGTTATACTTATCGGCAAATTTTAAAAAAACTTTAGAAAAAAACAAAAAACTTTAATAATTGTTAACAAAACCCCTTGAAGAAAAAACATGTTTTGAATATGATAAGGTAACGAATGGATTATTAGTAAAGGAATGCAATTATGAACCCTACAGTAGAAAGTTTAGGAAAAGAATATCTTAATAAAGAATTACCGCAATTAAATCCCGGCGATACGGTAAAAGTGTTTGTAAGAATTGTTGAAGGCAACAAAGAAAGAACACAGGCATTTGAGGGAACAATATTAAAGAAAAGAGGAAGCGGAGTAGGCAAGACCATTACCGTTAGAAAAATCTTCCAAGGTGTTGGTGTTGAAAGAGTTTTCCCCGTTTATTCACCTCGTGTTGAAAAAATCTCAATAGTAAGACGCGGTGATGTTAAACGTGCTAAATTATATTACTTAAGAGAACGCTCGGGTAAAGCAACACGTATCAGAGAAAAGATTGAAAAGAACTAAATAACGAAATTTTCAGAATAATTAAGCCATAGTCACTGTTAAAACTTTGAGTATGGCTTTTTATATATAAGAGGAATTATGGAGCATATTCATTGGTACCCGGGGCATATTGCCAAAGCGGAAAAAAAACTTAAAGAGCAGATTAATATTGTTGATGTGGTAATTGAAGTTATTGACGCAAGATTACCCCAAAGCAGTATTTATCCAAATATTGAAAAACTCTTAAAAGATAAACCCCGATTAATATTAATGAATAAAGCCGATTTAGCCGACATTGAGCAGACAACAAACTGGCAGAAAGTCATAAAAGAAAAAACAAAATGCCCCGTACTTGCGACATGCGCGAGTGATAATAAGGACTTATCCAAAATTTTAAATAAGGTAACGGAACTGGGGCAGCCTAAAATTATTGCGTTAGTTAAAAAAGGACTTTTACCAAGAGCCGTAAGAGTTATGGTTGTTGGTATGCCAAATGTGGGTAAATCAAGTATCATTAATAAATTAATAAAAAAGACAAAAGCCAAAACAGGCGCAAAAGCAGGCGTTACGCGAGAACAGCAGTGGGTCAGAATTAATCCCAAAGTTGATTTATTGGATACTCCCGGGATAATTCCGTTAAAACAAGAGGACCAAAACAGTGCATACAAACTTGCCTTTGTTGATTCAATCGGCGAAAATGCCTATGATGTTGAAGCGGTTGCCGATATTTTCATTAAAGAAGTTAATAAAATTTATCCTGACTTATTAAAAGAATATTATAAACTTGGGGATGAGGAAGTTAACCTTGAAAATATTGCTTTAAAGCGCAACTGGATAGTATCGGGAGCAAAAGCGGATACAAAAAGGACTGCACAAAATATATTAAATGATTTTAGATTGGGTCGTCTTGGCAGGTTAACTCTGGACAGATATGAATAAATTATTTGAGTTTGATAAAAAAAAGCAAAAAGACATTGATTTTCTCATCGGCACGGATGAAGCGGGCAGAGGCCCGGGGGCAGGAGGTGTGTTTGCCTCGGCAGTCTGCTTTACATCTTTAGATAAAAATTTAATTAAAACTCTTGATAAGATTAATGACTCAAAGCAGTTAAGCGAAAATGTACGGGATGAACTTTTTGATATCATAAAGGCAAATTCTATATATTCAATACAAATAGGAACGGTCGAGGAAATAGAAAAATACAATATTCTTGCAGTTTCTTTAATGCAAATGAAAAGAGCCTGCGAAGAAGTTATTGCAATGACAAAGTCAAAAAACATAAAAGTGCTTGTAGACGGAAATAAGCTGATAAGAAATTTTAATTTCCCGCAGGAAACGATAGTAAAGGGCGACGGTAAATCGGCTTCCATTGCAGCAGCGAGCATACTCGCTAAAGTAGCGCGCGACAGATATATGGCAGAGCTTGATAAAGAGTTCCCCATGTACGGCTGGGCTCAAAATAAAGGCTATATGACCCAAGCTCATCTTGAAGCGGTTGATAAATACGGGCTTTGTAAATACCACCGCAAAAAATTTTTTGAAAAACATTTTGAAACCGCTCAGCAATTATCACTTCTTTAAAAATTGCAGGTTGAGTTACGCTTCACTAACTCAACATTTTTATTTTTTATTAATGATTTTATAAATTTCATCTAATTTATTGTTAATTTTAGAAATTTCATCAAGAGTTTCGGGTGTATATTTTTGATTAGGTTTCAAAAAGAGAACATAAGGTTCAACATTAAAAAATTTACAAATTTTTTCGAGCAAATCGCTTGTTACAAAAGACTTTCCATTTTCAATTAAACTTATTGTTTGATATGCTTGTAAGTCTAAACACTCGGCAAGTTGTTCCTGTGTTATACCTCTTGATTCTCTCAAGTCTTTTAATGCTTTACCAAATATATTTTTAACATTGTTTGTTCTTACCATATTAAAATGATATGGTCTTTTTTAGAAAATTTCTATTAAACTTAATTTAATAATATAAAATTAAATATGATATAATAATAAAAATAAAATAGTTTAAAAAATTAAGAATACAAAATATTAAGGAGTGAAAATGATTGATTTTACAGAAGAAACAAAAATTAAATTTGAAGACCAAATTATGAGCATTGCCCAAGGCATATATGAAATTGAGGGATGCTGCAATGTGATTTCAAGTGCTGCAACCAATGAATTTGACCCTCCAAAAATTCAAGATATTGAAAACTCTGTTGCAATATTAAAGGAATATGTTTTAAAAATTAAAGAAAAAACAAAAAACCACATTAAATATTGTGAAAATTTAGGAATAATTAATAATTAAAATAACAATAACCAATAATATTGGCGAGTTAAGAACCCTTTGATTAAATTACGAACTATCTAAAGACCATCATAAAAGTTTTTTTAAAGCATTTTTAATTTTCAAAACAAATTTCTTTATTTTAAAACCCATTCTTCCATTAAACCTTTTGATTGTTCCCAGGCAAATGATGCATTTTGATCATTTTCAAAAGTACAATATTTACATGTTTCTATTGGCTTATTCAAATATTGAAGTATTTGTTTGGGGTTTGATTTATATATATCAATACCTTGCGATACCGTAATATTTTGATTAAATTTTTTATTAAAATATTTTACATATAAAGCAAACGGACAATTATAAAGATGCCCATTAAATAATGTTGTACATTGTTTCATTATACATATTGAATATTCTTTTTTTATATTGGAATTACCATTTAGATTAATATATTTTCTAAAAGAATTTCGAATATATATCAATTTGTTTTGCATATTAGCGGTATCTGTTAAATCTAAATATTGGGAAAATTTATCTGAAGTAACCGGATATTTTGATAATATTATGTTTGCATTATTTTTAATATAATCCAGCTTATCTTTTTGAAGCGAGGGCAATAAAATACCGTTAGATACTATCTCTATTTGAGATATAGGAGATATATTTTTACAAATAGAAACAAATTCAGTAATTTTAGGGTGTAATAACGGTTCGCCTCCCAGTAAAATTATTCTATAAATCTTAAATTTACCGCACAATTCTTTTAAATCTCGCTCAAATTCACTTATATCAAGAAAATATTCATCACTTATATTACTAAAGTGACTGCAGCCCTTACAATTTAAATTACAATGATCTGTCAAATGAACTTCTAAGGATGGTAATATTAATTTACTTATATTAATTTTTACTGTTAATAAAGATTTATTATTAATATATTTATGAAATTTAAACATAAGTTAAAGTTACTACATTATAAATAATAAATCAAATAATTCTTTTGTACTATAAATATCCTTTTGTATGTGCAGTTTTACCCCAAGTGCTTTTTCAACATCCTTTACGGTTAAACCATCTAAAAACTCAGTCGTATACGGTCTTATCATTATCGAGGGAATTATTACATCCTTATAACAATTGCCTTTTAACTGATTAATAAGGTCATTTGCGGTAATTAAGCCTGCAACATTAACATCTTTGCCCCAAAACTCGCTTTTTACAGGGTGTATATCAAGATGAATATTTTTTATTTTGTTTAGTTCCTCGGCAAATTTATAAAAAGCACTTGAAGCGCTGACGGAGCAGGCAATTGTGTATTCTTTCTTTTCTTTTACGCTTTTAGGTGCTTTTTTTAAGCGTTTATTAAAGTCATCAATTAAACATCTTAAAGAACCAACGCCGTCTTCAAGCTGATTAAATCCGTTGTAATATTTCTTTTCGGGTATTTCAAGCCCTGCAATCAGGAAAAACTCATCCGATACACTTGCGATATTTTTCTTTATTTTTTTATTAAATTCATCAACAATTTTAATAGTTTCAAGCGCAGTTTCTTTTGTAACCTGCTTTAGTTTTTCCTTTCGGTACTTTGTTATCCCGACAGGTACTATTGCTATTGAGTTTAAAATGGTTTTATATTTCCATAAATCGTTTAAAGTTCGTTTAAGCTCATCACCGTCATTATATGAGGGGCATAAAACTACTTGAGTATTAATAGGGATTTCGTTTTCTTTTAAAAAATCAAGCTCTTTTAACAGGTTTGAAGCATTTTTATTATTAAGCATTTTTGCGCGCAAGTCGGGGTTTGTTGTGTGAACTGATACATATAAAGGCCCTAAATGCTGAGCTGCAATGCGTTCTTTGTCTTTTTTTGTTAAATTAGTAAGCGTTACATACGTTCCCTGCAGATAAGAAAGCCTGTAATCATCATCTTTTACGTATAAAGACTCTCTTAAACCTTTTGGCTGTTGGTCTACAAAGCAAAATATACAATTATTTGCACAGTGTTTTATATTGTCAAATATTGCGGACTCAAATATAAACCCTAAATCTTCTTCAAAATCCTTTTCTATTTCAAAGCATTCAATCTCGCCGGCAGGAGTTTTTATTTCAAATTCAAGTTCTTCCGCCATAACCGCATATTGATAATCAATATAATCACGCAATTTAACCCCGTTAACATTTAAAAGTTCAGAACCCGCTTTTATTTCCAGTTCATCAGCTATGGAGTTTTTTTCTATTGCCGATATTATTGCAGGCATACTAATCTGCCTTTAATGCGCTTAAATAATCCGTTAAAGATTTTATTTCCTTTAAAGTTCTTGTTAACAGTTGACTTTGATAATAATCAAGGTCTAAAAATTCGTCATTAAGCCTGTTTTCAATTTCAAACCGATAAATTTCCATTTTTTTAGAAAAATCGGAAACAAATAATTTTCTGTCCTCGGCGGATAAAAATCCCATTGTTCCGAGCCTAGCCTGTAATTGAGAATAAAATAACGACGGATTATCGCTTCCCGCATTAAAAAATAATTCCCTAAAATACTCAACCCCTTTTTTGGTAATTGAATAATAAGAAGATTTTTTTCCGCCCTCCGACATTATCTCATTAACCGTAACGGCTTTTTCTTTCAGCAAACGCTTAAGCGCGGGGTATATTGTACCGATACTCGGTTTTGTAAATGCCCCAAATATTTCTATAATTTCCTTACGGATTGAATAAATAGTTTTTTCCCGTTTACGAATTATGTATAAAATTAAAATTTCAATCATTTTTTATTTATACCACAAAACAAAAATTTAGGCTGAATTATTAAAAAAATTTACTTGTTATCGCATATTATTTGTGGCACAATTTAATTGCAGGTATTAAGACATGACAGACTATAATTTAGTATATTTATTAGACGATAAAGTTTACATTAATTTAACAAACAGCTGTACAAATAACTGTATATTCTGTATACGTGACATAAAAGATGATGTAGTAGGAGCTAATTTGTTTTTAAACTCCGAAAATGTCAGCGCGGATGACGTTATTAAGCAATTTGAAGCTATGAAAGATAAACTTTCCGATGAAATCATTTTTTGCGGCTACGGTGAACCTATGTTAAAACTTGATGTTTTAAAACAAGTCGCAAAATATATAAAAGACAAATACCCTAATAAAAAATTACGTGTGAACACCAACGGACACGCTAATTTTGTATATAAAAGAAATGTAGTACCCGAACTAAAAGGCTTAATTGATGAATTTTCCGTAAGTTTAAACGGAGAAAACGAACAGGAATATAATGAACTTTCAGTTCCGAACTTTACAGGTGCTTATGAAGAAACAAAAAAATTCATAAAAGCCTGTGCGGATGAAAATATTGCTGTTACGGCAACAATAGTGGAGGGCTATAAAGGCAGACATCTGAACTTTAAGAAATGTGAAGAAATTGCAAAAAGCCTCGGTGCAAAGTTCAGAGTCAGAGAATGGATTGAAAACGGTTACTCATAAAGGAAAGGATAAAATAAATGAACACTTTAGACAAAATTATGAAACCAAAGTCTGTTGCGGTTATTGGCGCAAGCACAAAGCCGAAAACAATCGGTTCTGAGATTATGCAAAGACTTAGAGATTATAAATTTAACGGGAAAATATACCCCGTTAATCCTAAAGGCGGAATAATCGAGGGATTTCAAGCATACACTTCAATTGAAGAAGTCCCGGGCGAAGTTGATTTAGCAATTATCGTTGTTAATGCTAAGTTTGTATTGGATACAATCGACCAATGCAACAACAAAGGTATTAAAGGATTATGCATAATCACCGCAGGGTTTAAAGAAACAGGCGCAGAAGGCGCAGAAATGGAAAAACAGCTCT
>CANQZO010000085.1 GCA_947628355.1 Candidatus Gastranaerophilales bacterium
GGGTGAAGAATTCAATCTGCCCGCACCCTCTTCAATTTTCGGCTTTTTCCCTGATACATATACCCACGGGTCAATTAAGCCTACCATGTGGTCAATTCTTACTCCGCCCGGATTTTCTTTGAACATCTTTTTATAAAGTTCTTTCATTAGTATTCCGCCCTCGCCAAGTGAGCCGTCTTTATTAAACAGTTTCTCAGGATCCATTACGGGGAAGCCCCACATTTGCCCGTCCTCTGAAAAATAATCGGGAGGACAGCCTAAGCACCAGCCTTTTAAAAAGTATGCCTGATATGCCCAATTGTCGCGGTCTGAAAAGGCTACTTGCCTGTCTGCTATCATTTTTATGCCTTTTGACTTCGCATATTCTCTTGATTTATCGTTTTGAGTTGATATTACAAACTGGCAGAATGAATAATATTCAATAACATCGGAATATTTTTCTTTAATTTCGTTTATTCTTTGCTCATATTGAGCTTTTTGTTCATCATTTTGCGGATTTAAAAGGTTTTTATCCGTTTCGCTGTTCCACATCGGCCAGTAATCGTTGTTATGTTCTACTGTTAATGCTTCATACAATGAATCTTTTTCGAGCCAGAATTTATTTGCTTCTTTATATTCTTCAAATTTTTTCTTTAATTCTTCACACCCGCAGGTTTTAAAGTTTTCCCAAGCCTCTTTTAACGCTTCATCCTGCGCATTAAATATATATGAATATGCTGTTCTGTTTGTATCTTTATTAGGATTATTCCATGTTATTTTATTATACGTTTCTTGTGAAAGGATATTGCACCATTCATCAGTTGTTAACTGTTCAAGGTCAATAAACAAAGGATTATTTGAAAATATTGTTCCCGTATACGGTGAAGCGTCTATTGATTTGGTTTTTCCCGCAGGCCCAAGTTGGATATCGTTAAAAACTCCAGATAAAAAGTCAATTAACTTTTTTGCCGAATTTGAATTTACGCTTCCAAACCCCGTGTTTTTACCTGTTTCAGCAGGAAAACTGTTTGCATGTGCTATAAACGCCAGATTTTTTTTGCCTAAAACATTTAACGCTTCTTTTAATACGCTTTTTCCCTCTACGGTTGAAAACGGTGATTTTTTTTCTTCGCAATATGTCATAATAAACAACCCCTTAAAAAACTAACTTAATTTTTATAATATAATTATCATATTAATTTTACAAGTGCATAAAAGGTTATTTATTTAAAACTTAACCACATCGTTTCATAGGGGCGCAGTTTTATTATTAATTTTTTATTTTCAACGGGAAATTTCTTTTCCTGCTTTGTTATCAACTCTTGCATTTTTAATTCCGTGTCGGTTTGAGTAAAGTTAAATAAACTGCTGTCAAGCTCTGTATACACTCTGTCATCTGATAAGTTGTTTACTATCAATATTTTATCGTATTTTCCCATTCTCATATATGCAAATACTTCGTTTTTATCAGACTTTACTTCAATAAAATCACCGCGCGACATTGTCGGATAATTCTTTCTTACCTCTATTAACCGTTTTACTTCTTTATATATTCTGCTTTTAAATGAATTACTGCCTTGCGAAGCTCTGTAAAACGTGTTTCTCCTTATAGCGCTTCTGTGAATGTCACGGCTGTCAAAGTATGATAACATATCATCTTTTGTTGTTTTCTTGTTTCTTCGCTCTCTGATTTTTGCCCACCTTTGAGCATAAGAAAAATTGTTCCTTATCCCTATTTCGTCGCCGTAATAGATTATCGGTATTCCTTTTAATGACAGCAAAATTGCAAATGCCATTGTTATTCGGTCGGGATTATTGTCTAAGAAATCCGCCATTCTTCCGCTTACACCAAACCCTTTTCTAAATTCCGCTCCTTTATCGGCTAAATCTTCATATATTAATTCACGCGTTTTTTGGTTCACCATTTCAAGCGTAAGCTCGTCATGTACTCTTAAAAATACCGCCCAGCTTGCACTGTTTGGAATTTGCGGGGTCTGTTTGTGCGTTTTCCAAAAATATCTGCTGTCGCCCGATACTATTGTTGCCCACATCGCAGGCATGTAAGGGAAATGATATGCAATTTGAACTTCATCCGTTCTTGTCAGCGCTTTTGGCTTATTGTCAATCTCCGTTTCAATTTTTCTTTCAGTGCCAAAGTAGTCGATTATTTTTTTCGGGCTCTGGCATGCTTCCGCTTGTATTACACTCCTTGGCGCAATTTCCTGCAAAAATGTACTTAATATTTTTATAATTTCGTGTGTTTTGGGATTATTTTCTGCGCTTGTTCCCTCCTCTTTTATAAGGTAGGGTATAGCGTCCATTCTGAATATATCAATTCCCATATTAGCCCAGAATGCTATTGTATTTAAGTTATAGTATAAAACTTCGGGATTTTCCCAGTTAATATCCAGTTGGAACGGGTAAAAGGTATGATAAAAATAATAATCTTTACCGTCTATCGTTACTTTTCGGTAGTGAGTATCCGTAATATCAGGGAAAATCAACCTGCGTTTTGATATTTTTCCGCTTTTATGCTTGTATTCGGCAACATATCCCAGTTTCTCATCTTTATAAATCTTCTTTTGAGGCTCCTCATCAGTTACTACAAAATAATTTAACTTTGATAAGTCGCCTTTTTGTATGCTCTCAAACCATTCATGCTTGTCTGAAAAATGGTTTAACACCAAATCAGACTTTATTTTAAATCCCTGCCGTTTTGCTTCCGTGATAAATCTTATAAATTCGCTCATTCCGCCTAAATCTTTTCTTACATCACGCGGATTTTTAACGTCAAATCCCGCATCTCCCATTGGCGAATCCGCAAAAGGAAGCATGTAAATGGTTGTTATCCCCAGTCCTTTTAAATATCTCAGCATTTTGATTGATTTGCTAAAGGTGTTAGGGCTCATATCATCATCAACACCAAAACGGTCAACGTAATACATATATATTATTTCGTCTTTATACCAGTCATCGGCGCGAGAAAGGTCCTCCTGCTTTAATTTCGGCTCTCTCTTTTGACGCGCTTCTTTTATGATTTTTAATATATTAATATATATATCTTCTGTTTGACTTTCTCCGTATACTTTTGTGATAGCCGATTTTAACCGCTTTTCAACGTCTTTTGAAACAATATTTTCAGTTTCAATTAAATCGGTTATTTTTTCATTCGTTATAAAATGAGGCGTAAACGCAAATGATGGCAGTGAATACGTTAATAATAAACTTAATATTATTAATAATGATATAAACTTTTTCATCTTTTAGCCTTTTGGGTTATAAAGGTTTTCAATTATGTTTAATCCGTTAAATATAGCTTTAATATTGGCTTTTATCGTACTTTCATCCATTCCTCTTGAAATAACGGTCTGCCCGTTTGGTGCTTTAAAGTGCATAATACTCATAGCGGTTGCGCCTGAGCCCATTAATTCTTCGTTTAACGCTTGCTGTTCATAATGCAGCAATTCACAGTTAAATCCTGCTTTTTGTATTGCTTTTATACAGCCGTCAACAGGCCCGTTGCCTGCTACTTCTATGTCATATTCCTTGTCGTGATACTTAAAGTGAAGATTAATTCCGCTTTCAATTTTTTCCATATTGCATAAAACAAAAGCACCCTCAATATTAAATACTTGCTTAAAGTAAATATCAATAATATTTTTGGTGGTAAGCTCTCCGATTTTTTCCGCGATTTCTTTAGCGTAAGGCGCAATGCGTTGAGCTTCGCGCAATGTAATCGGATAACCCGCTTCCGTAATGATTTCGTATACCGCGGTTTTTCCCGATTGTGAGGTAAAGCCTAATTTTTCATCATCTTTTCTGCCTATTAATGACGGATGAATTGGTCTATATGCGCCTTTTTCCATATCTTTTGTTTTTACAGCACCGTCTTGATGTATTCCGCTTCTGTGTGCTAATGCGTCAGGCCCTATTAACGGCGCTTTTTCGTATATCTTTACGTTTGACATATCAGATATAGTAAGAGCAAGCTCGTATATTTTAGATAATTTTAACGGAACATCAACACCCGAATTATGCAATGCAACAGCTACTTCATACATATTAGTGTTACCTGCACGTTCGCCTAAACCGTTTAGTGCGCATTCAAGCTGAAGCGCGCCCGCAAAATAACTCTCTACCGTTACTGCCGTTGCCATGCCAAGGTCATTATGGTTGTGAACCGATATAATTATATCTTTGGGAAGTGCGTTATATACTTTTTCCACAAGATTAATAAAAGTTTTTGGGCGCGTCCTTTCAACAGTATTAGGCAGATTAATTACGTTTGCTCCCGCTTTTACTATTTGCTTAAGCGTATCTATAACAAAATCAATGTTTTCGCCGCAATCACCGAAATGTTCAACGGAAAATTGTACTTCTCCTCTTTTGCCGATTGTTTTCTTCGCAAACTCAACCGCTTCTATTGCCTGTTTTCTTACCTGTTCGGGTGATTTGTTTAAAACATATTGCATATTAAACGGGCTCATGGCAATAAATGTATGAATTCTCTGCTTTGGAGCTGATTTTATCGCTTCAGACGCTTTTATAATGTCATTTTCCACGCACCTTGCAAGCGCCGAGATTACTATATTATTAGGCGCAATAGAAGCTAAATGCGAGCATGCCTCATAATCCATTTCGGAAGCAGCTGCAAATCCCGCCTCTATTCCTTGAACACCCAGTTCTTTTAAGTGATTAAAAATTATCTCTTTTTCATAAGTGTTCCACGGCTTTTTTAATGATTGATTGCCGTCACGCAGTGTTATATCATAGAAAAAAGGCTGTCTTTGCACCATTTATGCTCCTTTACCCGTTCTTGAACTATGTTATCTGTTATTGTAAAATAAAAGAATTGAAAAAGGAAGTTTTTATGATTGACAGGTATTCTCGCGATGAAATGAAAAAAATATGGGATTTAAACAGTAAATTCCAATATTATCTTAACGTCGAACTTGCGGTTTGCAAAGCATACAATGAACTCGGGGTCATTTCAAACGGCGTGCTTGAAGATATTACTAAAAATGCTTCCTTTTCTGTTGACAGAATTGCGGAAATTGAAAAAGAAGTCCGTCATGACGTAATTGCATTTCTTACAAACGTGAATGAAAATGTGGGCGAAAATTCAAGATATATCCACATGGGGCTTACAAGCTCGGATGTTATAGATACTGCGCTTGCTCTGCAGATGAAAGACAGCGGAAAAATTATTTTAAAAGATTTGGATGAAATCATTTGCACAGTCAGAGAAAAGGCAAAAGAACATAAAAATACCGTATGTATAGGGCGCTCACACGGTATTCACGCAGAGCCGATGACTTTCGGAGTTAAACTCTGCGGGTGGATTGACTTGTTTGAACGCGCAAAACGCAGTTTTGAATTTGCGCTTGATGAAGCATTGGTCGGTCAAATATCGGGCCCTGTCGGTACTTACAGCAATATTAATCCCGAAATAGAAAAACTTGTATGCAAATATTTGGGATTGAAACCTGCTAAATTTTCTACTCAAATTATTGCCCGCGATATCCATGCCCGCTTTATTCAGTCATTGGCTGTTATCGGGAGTGTAATAGAACAAATAGCGGTTGAGCTGCGCCACCTCCAAAGAACCGAAGTGTCAGAGGTTGAGGAGGGCTTTAGCGCAGGGCAAAAGGGTTCATCAGCTATGCCTCATAAAAAAAATCCAATCTCGGGCGAAAATTTAACTGGATTAGCCAGAATTGTCCGCTCTAATTCCATTAGCGCGCTTGAAAATATTGCACTCTGGCATGAAAGAGATATTTCTCACTCAAGCGTGGAAAGGATTATCTTCCCCGATACTACAATTTTAATTGATTATATGCTGTCAAGGCTTAATAACGTTATTAAAAATCTTGTCGTGCATAAAGATACAATGCTTAAAAATACAAATAAGTTTGGCGGGATTGTGTTTTCACAAAAAGTATTGCTGAAACTCTGCGAAAAGGGACTGTCCCGCGAAGATGCATACAAACTTGTTCAAAAAAACGCACTTAACGCATTTAATAATGACGGCAGTTTTATTGATAATCTTTTAAATGATGAAGAAATTAAATTAAAATTAACCGAGGCTGAAATAAAATCCTGCTTTGATATAAAGGATTATTTAAGGAATGTAAATGATATTTATTTGCGCTTTAATTTATAAGTTTAACTTTTTAATAATTAACGGAATTAATAAATCCCATGCTTCTTCTTTAGGGTGAAAATTATCTTTCATCATATATTGGGGCATATTTAAATTTTCATCAGTTAATTGCTTTGTCGATATAACAATAAATCCTTTACTTTTTAGTTTTTTAGTTAAGGAATCTTCGTATAAAAAATTTAAAGTATCATATAAAATAACATAAAATTTGATTTTTTTACCGTATTGCTTTTCAAGTTCATTTTTTGTTATTTCAAAATATTTTACGGCAATGTCTGTTATTTTATCACTGTTTTTTGGATTATTAATAAAATTATTTATTAGTAAATTATTAAAATGTTTTACTGTGTAACTTGATTTTAGAAAATTAATAAACTCATTATTGTTTGAAATGAATTTACCGTTCTTGTATGAATATGTATGAATCATATATGGTAATGAAACAAAAGCATAATTTTTAAACATTCTTTTATAATGGTCATCAAGCATAATATAAATAACGGTATCAGAATAAGGTATGGTTTTAAAAAATTCCCTGCATCCATTATCCTTAGTTTGATAGTACATTTGTTGAATACCGGCACCCGGTAATGCTCGGTTATAAACCGGTCTTTTGAGTATATGTGCCAGTTTGTAACTGAAAGTTTGATTATTGTTAAGATATAATCCGTAAGCATAAGAACAACCAAAAACAATTATCGGTACTTTGTTTTTGTATTCTAACCCGTCGGGTTCTCTTCCTATATATGTATTGTCCTTCCCTTTGTAAAAATTGTTTAAATCAAATATGTATACGGGAAATTGTGAATAATAACCAAAATGATTACTTTCTTTATTTTTTGCAACTACATCTTTTTCATAAATTTTTGAATATAAAAAGAATGTTGTAAAATCACTGATAAGGATTAAAAATATAAAAACTAAAATATTTATAAAAAATATTAAAAAAATTTTGTAAATTTTTTTCATTTTTCTTCTTTCAAAATTGGTATAATAAAAGGAATTAATTCATCCCAAGCCTTTTCCGTCGGGTGCAGATTGTCCTGCATTTTGTATTCGGGTGAGTTTAAGTCTGCTTTAATATAATCACTTACTTTTAAAACAATAAAATTGTTTTCTTTTAGTTTGTCAATAAAAACATCTGTATGGTTTAAATGCCAGTCATCATAAACTATAACAATAAATTTGACTTTTCTGCCCCAATGTTTTTCCATAGCCTCTCTTGATAAAAGAAAATATTTAAGAGCTGTATCTGTTAACTTTTCGTTATTGTCGAAGTTTTTTATATATTTATCCGCATAAACATGATTAAAATGTTTGATTGTGTATAGTGAATTGAAAAAAGTAACAGGCTGATTGTTGTAATTATCCATTACAAATTTATCTTTTTTTAAAGTGTAATGGGGATAAATAAAACTGTCGGTTATATCAAAATAATTTAGTAAAGTTCGCCTGAAATGGTCATTAATCATAATATAAATAACTGTATCAGAGGGCGGAACATCTTTATAAAAATCTCTGCCTTTTTCATCATTAGTCTGAAAATACATTAAATGCCAGCTTCCGCCAACTATTCCCCTGTTATAAACAGGACTTTTCAGCTTATGCGCCAGCTTGTAACTGAATGTTTGATTGTATTTTAAATATTGACCGTAAGCGTAAGAGCCTCCGAATAAAATAATAGGACGGCAATCTTTTTTGCCTTTGCAATATTTAAGTCCGTCGGGTTTTCTGCTCCAGTGATAAATATCGTCTTTTTGTTTAAAAAATCCGCTTAAATCATAAATGTAGCTTGGAATATAATTTTT
>CANQZO010000086.1 GCA_947628355.1 Candidatus Gastranaerophilales bacterium
CTGGTGCCGGTTCAAGTCCGGCTCAAGGCAAATTAAACACTCCTTAGGGAGTGTTTTTTATTGCATTATATAAATTCTCTCATCATTTATGATTTTTTCAAAGTTTAAAATGTTATAAAGTATACCGTTTTCACTAAATTCGCTTGATATATATTCTGAATTTCCTTGTCCGTACGGGATATCTTTTAAATTTTTTATTGATTTTATGTCATCTACCAACAGAGCTAAATTAAAATTTTCCCCCTCGGTTATTATTATTTTACCGGTATCGTTTATTTTTGACGGTGCATTATTTAAAAATCTTTTCAAATCCAATAAAGTTATAATATCTCCGCGCAAATTTATTATCCCTTTTATATAATCATTTGTATACGGAAGTTTTGTTATATTCAGTCGTTTTGACGTTATAAATTCTTTTATGTATTTTAAATCCAAATAGTAGTTTTGATTATCTAAATTGAATAAAATAAATTGATTTATTTTGTTTGTATTTACCGGAAATGAAAATAGTTCTTGTTTTTTTTCATTATCTTTTGAACGCAATGCCAATATTTGCAGGGATTTTTCATCATCCGGAAGCAGTTTTGTATAATCGATGTTATTTTCCTGCTCTGTACTATTGTTTATTATTTTTTCAATATTTTTAATATTTAAAATACTTATTGTATTATCATTTTGGTCTATAATCTCTTTTATTATTGAGTTTTCAATATCATAAGGCAGATTTTGCAGCTGTTCTTTTTCAAATTGGAATATATTAACTATTTTTTCCGCAGCAATGGCAAAACAATTTCCATCTATGCAGGTAATTATTAACTGATTATTTATTGTTAATTTTTTTGTTTCAAATCCCAATAGCGTGCATAAGTCAATAACATTTATCATCATTCCCTTATAATTTGTTATTCCTATAATGCCTTTTGGAGTTTTTTGCGGGATTTTTATTTCAGTTAAATTTATTACCTCAATTACATTGTGAATATCTGCCGCATATAATTTTTCATTCAACTGAAAAACGATGTAATTGAAAAATTCGTCTTTTTCTTGATTTTTTACGGTTAAGGGATAATTATTGTTCATTTTTACTTAAACCTTTATAATAATTATACAATAAATTAATGATTATCAAATCACAAATATATATTATAATTCTATTATTATATAAAGGAGTAGAATATGCCTAATAGAGATATCAGCCTTATAAACAGATTAGCCAGAAAAAATATAAAAGATACGATAATTCTGGGAATAGTTACAATCGCTATTGTGGCAATAATTATTTTTGTCGAAAACAAAACAATAATGGTACTTTCGGCAATCGCTACTTTGTTTATTTATTTTGCTCAATATCAGATTTCAAAAAATGAACTTTTAAAATCCATTGATAAGTTAATTGATAATGAATTAAAAGAATTTCAAAAAATTTCGGTTAAAGTATTGCAATTGAGTGAAAAACAAAGACAATTAACACTTAAATATACTCAAATGTTAAATGATGTAGTTCAGACAACAAAACAGTTTAAAAATTCAGCTATTAAAACAAAAGAAAAAACGCAAAGTCTTTCTTTAAAGGTTCAAGAAACTTATGACGCTTCGGATAGAGAAGTGCAGACAATTACCGAAAATATTTCTTCAATGGAAAATTTAAAACATAAAGTTCAGGTAATTGCGGAGCTCATTATTGAATTAACCGATTACATAAAACAAATTGCTTCAACCGTAAATATAGTAGAAAATATATCAGAACAAACAAATATGCTGGCTCTGAATGCTGCAGTAGAAGCCGCAAGAGCGGGTGAGTACGGTAAGGGGTTCGCTGTTGTTGCAGGTGAAATAAGAAAATTAGCAGATGAGTCTAAACAGGCTACTAATAAAATTACTTCACTTGTTTCTGAAATTGAACAAAATACTTCTTCTACCATTATGGCAACCGAAGACGGAGCTAAAGAAATTGATAACGGTGTGAAACTTGCTGTTTATATTAATGATAATATTTCTAAAATTGTTAACAGTATTAAAGACCTTAATTTAGAATTAAATGATATTCTTACTTCATCTATAGAACAACAATCAATTACAAATGACGTTCTTGAAGTTATTGATAATATGCAGAAAGGTATTTCCGAAACCATTAATACTCTTGAAGAAAACATTGAAAATATTAGAGCCTTTTCTGAAATTTCTACAAATATTAAAGACAATATTGCTAATTAGGAATAATAAATGCAGTATAATCCCGAAGAGTTGAATGAAATTTTAAAAATTTATTCCTCGGAAAGCGAAGAAATTATTGACAGGCTTAACGAGAATTTTTTATTGCTTGAGAAAAATCCCTCGGATAAAGCACCGATTAAACAATTATTGCGTTTATCGCACTCGTTAAAAGGTGCTTCGAGAATGCTCGGGTTTAATTCCGTTCAGGATATTTCTCATAAATTAGAGGATATTCTTTCCTTTTGGGATAGGGATAACAGTATTGTTAATCCTGATATGTTCCAAGAAATATATAATGTTTGCGATTTTTTACTTATGCTTGTCCGAAAATCCGTTGAATATAAAACCGATTATGTTGATAAAAATGTAATGGTTTTTATTAATAAACTGGATAATTTTTTAACTTATAATCAAATGTCTTCCGATAAATCGGAGTTAAAAGAAAAAGACGAATATATAAGTTCTAAATCGACGGATATAAATGCAGTTATTTTGGAATTAATGTTTGTTCTTGAAAGCAGTGATATTAATGAAAGTTTTGAGGAAATCAGGTCTGTTTTAATTGATAATATTTCTAATCTTGAGGAGATATTTAATAATACAAAATATGATGATATAAAAAATAAAATAACAATTTTAAAAGAAAAAACACTTTCCAAAAAATTTCAGTCTAAAGAGATAAAATCATTAATACTTGATTTAAGAAAAAGTATTTATAATTTATATAAAACATTAAATATTCATTATGAATTTAATAAATCAATTCAAGTAATAAAAGACGGTTCTGATAAAAAAAATAAAAACACTGATAATAATGAAAAAACGGTTAAAGATTTTGATTTTGTACTTGATAATCTTCAAAAAATTAAATTTGATAAAACATCATTTGATGAAATAACGTCAAGATTAGAAAATCTAAACGGTAACATCCAAAATGAGAATTTAAAAAATTTATGTTCTAAGATAATAAAAATATTATTAATTATGAAAAATAAAGATATAGTTGTTGATAACGAGTGTTATGTTGTGTTACTTCAAAGCATATCTTTCATAAAGCGCTGTCAAACTGAAAAAATTAAAGAAAACAGCGGTAATATAAATCTTTTTCTTCAAAGGCTTGATGTTGTGGAGGATATGTGTGACATAAATGTAAATACTCCCGTGAAAAATCAATTAAAACAAGTAAAAACAAATCCTATAATTCAGTTATCCGATGCTCAAAATATTGAAAAAAATATAAAAATTTATGATAGTGAAGAAATAAAAATTTTACGAGTTGATACTGATAAAGTTGATAATTTGATAGCGCAATCGGGTGAATTGCTTATAAACGGAATAAAAACCCGTGACCATTTAACAAGATTATCAAATATAAACTCCAAAATAACAGCTTGGAACAGTACGGGTAAAAAAATAATTAATTATTTAAAATATTTGGAGAAAAAAGGATTTTTCAATAATTCTGCAGATGACAGTATTCAAGCATTTTACAAAAAAGCACAAAGTTTTTTTAGTGAGAATGCAGAAATTATAAATGATTTGAATAATGATTTTAATGAGCTTTATAACGTAATATCCGAAGATGATAATAAACTGCATCAAACAGTCATGGAAGTTGAAACAATAGCAAAAAGTATAAGGGTATTACCTTTAGCGTCAATTTTCCATACATTTCCCCGTATGATTAGAGATATAGCAAAGGAAAAAAATAAAAAAATTGATTTTATTATCTCAGGAAGTGATACAACGGTAGATAAAAAAATAATAGAAGAAATAAAAATGCCGTTAATACATATTCTGCGAAACGCAGTATCGCACGGTATAGAGCTTCCTCAAGAGCGTTTAAAAAATAATAAGTCCGAAACAGGCAAGGTTATGCTCACTGCAAAGCAGATAGAAAATAATGTAATTATTACGATAGAAGATGACGGATACGGAATAAATCTTGAAAAAATAAAGACTTCGGCATTAAAAAAGGGAATTCTCACAGCCGAGGAAATTGAAAATATAACAGATGACCAGTTAATGAAAGTAATATTTCTGCCGGGCTTTTCAACACAAGATGAGGTTAGCGATATTTCAGGCAGAGGTATAGGACTTGATGTTGTTAAAACAAAAATACTAAATTTGAACGGTGAAATTTCTGTTGATTCTCAACTAAATAAAGGCTGCAGAGTAACAATTAAACTCCCGTTATCTTTGTCAACTATGAAAACCTTTATCTTAAAAGTAAATGAAGAAAAATATGCTATTCCGGTAACTGCCATAAAGTATGTTAAACAAATAAAAGTTGATGAAATATATAATAAAAACGGGAAAGACTGCATAATGTTTAATGATAAGTCAGTTCCGATATTTTCACTTTCAAGAATATTTGATGAAAAAATAAAGCCGAAAAGTGACGATAATATTTATAAAGTTATAATTATTGAAAATCAAGAGGACATAGCTGCTTTTATAATAGATGAATTGATATGCGAACAGGAAATATTTCATAAAAAATTTACAGCTCCGATTATTAAGGTGCGAAATATAAGCGGATATACTACGTTATCTACAGGCGAAATATGTCTTATAATTAATCCCGTTGAGTTAATAAAAAATACGGCTTTAAATAATTATTCAAACAATATCGAGCTTAAAAATATACTGATTGCCGAGAAACAAGATATGTTTAAAAACAAAAAATTTGTTCTTTTAGATGATGATAAAGGCAAATTTGAAATAGTTGAAAAAGATTTAAAATCTAATGATATAAATTTGTCGATATTTAACAGTGTAAATTCAATTTATGATTATTTGTGCAAAAATAATGCGGATTATTTGATTTGCAAAATAGATTCACCTGATGATGAAGTTGTAAGACTCATTAAATATATAAAAAGTGATGAGAATTTGAATGATATAAAAATCATTGTTTTTTCGGATGTTCCGGAATATGATTTAAGACAGTATTTAACGGATATTAATATAAATTCGTATCAAAGTTTTACAAGATACGGAATGAATGAATTTATAAATGTATTACATAGTGTTTAATTTGACATAGTGGGGAGTTTTTGTTCATCATTATTGGGTTCGGCTTGGTCTTTAATGTATTCGTAACTTATTAATTGTGCGACTTTTCTTCCCCATTCATCAATAATATCATCTAATTCTTGGTTATAAGAAATCGGTTCTCCGATTATAACTTTTATATTGCCTTTAAAAGGAACCCAGTTGTATTCTTCACAGCCTGTAATTCCTATTGGAAGAATGTCGGTTTTCATTTGTCTGGCAATAGCGGCAAATCCTTTATTGATTTTTTCTATTCGTCGGTTGCGCCTTATACCGCCTTGCGGAAAAATTCCGAGCATCCAGCGGTTTGTTTTAAATACATTAATGGCTGTTTTAATGGTTGAAACTTCAAGTTTTTCGCGGTTAACCGCAAAACAGGCAAGTCCGTCCAGTAAAAAAGCAAGAGTTTTATTTTCAAAAAGTTCTTTTTTACCCATAAAAGCAATGGGTTTTCTTACTGCTTCACCTACTACAAACGGGTCAAGATAAGAAATATGGTTAGGGGCAATAATAAAATTTCTGTCGTCGGGTATATTTTCGCGTCCTATATATTCAATTTTATAAAAGAAAGGTAAAAGAGTTCTCGGAACTAGCCAGCGTCCGAATAGTTGGAACTTGTACTTGCCCTCCGTGAAATCTGATACATCGCGTTTTGTGTAATTTTTCTTTTTTTCTTCCATTCTCAAACTCTTTCTTTTATTTAAGAAGGTATATATTCAAACCCGCCCAATGAACAGATTGAGTTTGCCCACTCATCAACAATTTCATCTACGCTTTTATTACAAGAAATAGGTTTGCCTGCTTTTAACTGCATTGTTTTTTTACCGTTTTCGTTCTCTTTAACTATTATTGCAATCGGGAGAATGTCCGTATCCATTTTTTTTGCAATAGAAGCAAAACCTTTGGTAAGATTTTCAATTTTACCGTTGTGACACCTTGTTCCTTGAGGAAACAAGCCTAAATGCCAGTTTGTTTTTTTTATTGATAAAGCCGTTTTTATAGTAGATACGTCGACTTTATCTCTGTCAACGGCGAAAGCTCCGCACCAATCCATTAAAACCATTGACCAAAAGGTTTCAAACAATTGTTTTTTTGCCATATATGCAATAGTCAGTTTATATTGATTTGCAATAAAGAACGGATCAAATCCTGTTACATGGTTGCTTGCTATAATGTATTTTTTTGATTTATCAATATTTTCAATCCCTTCCGCTTTCAATATTTTATATTTTGACCTAATCATATTGATAATAACGGTATTGCAGGCAATATATTGAAACATCCTGCGCCAGATATTAAAACTTTTTGGGGTTTTTGTTGAAAATTTTGTTGTCATATTTTATTTTTTCTCTGATTTCATAATAAATTATATCAAAAATAAAAAATATTATATAACCAAAGGTTTAATATAAACATCATTCACGGTATATACTGTTTTAACTGTTCCCGCAGGAATTTTAGCGTCTTTACCTTTCATTAAAAGAAAAAGAGGACATAAAAGTACGCTTAATACAATGGATAAAACCATTTTATCATCAGGTTCTTCCGTTATAGCCGTAGATAAAGGAATATATGTATTGTCAACAGCTTTTGTATGAAAATCATTAATAGTAATTTTAGCGGAACGGCCAATATATGTTTTTGCTTCAAAATTGACAATTGCGTTAACCGAAGTACCTGCTTGGATTAAAACATTATCGTTTTCATCCTTAACATCTTGAGCAACGATGAATGTTAATGTATCTCCTGATGTAATGTTTTTTGTATTAATTTCGCTTTGATTTTTTATCATAACGGGGGAATGACCGGGTAATAATTTTTTTCCGGTTGAATTAGATGCGGCAATATAAGACGGGTACTCAAACCTTGCATTAAATTCCTTATTTTCTTTAATGAATTGATATAGAGTTTGACTTTCATTTTGAGCGGATGAAATTTGAGTCGGGAATAAACTCATAAATGCCAATATTAGTGTTAATGAAATAATTTTCTTAATTTTCATACTTTTTCTCCAATTTTTTATAAATAGAATTTACCGTAATTGTAATTAACAGACCCATGATGACTCCTATACAAAATCTTGTTATATTTCCTGTATTTATATTAAACAAGTTAAGTATTAAATCTGTCAAACAAAAAAGAGTCATTATAAAAAATACTTTTATGCTGATATTTAGTTTATTGAAAAGTACAAGAATACAACTAAAAGTTGTTCCTATATAAACTCCAAGGCACCTTGCACAAAGTGACACAGGATATCCCAATAGCCAAAAAGACCGCTCGGGATTTTGGTGGCATGCATTTGAAAGAATATAACCGATTTTTGCACTTAAATTATAATTTCCCGTGTGTGACAGAAAAGGAAATGATAATGCACAAATCCAAAAGAATGCGCTATAAAAAATCAATAAAGTTATAAAGATTTTTCTTAAATTTTTCAAATAACATACTTCCGCTTAATTTGCTTGTAAATTACTATTATTAGTATAGTAAATTAAAATATTTTTGTATATTAATTTTAAATTTTTAAAATAATAATTAACTTGATTAAACTTTATGTTTAATTTATAAATAACTCATGAACAGATAATCATGGTAGATTGAAAAGGAGATAGAAA
>CANQZO010000087.1 GCA_947628355.1 Candidatus Gastranaerophilales bacterium
GTGTATTTTGATAAATACGGCTGGGTTACTTTTGACCCGACACATCAAGGCATTAAAAAATATAAGGAAGTAAACGGAAAACAAGTGGTTGTTCAAACTGTTTATAATTCGGAAAATCCCGGCATGAGCTATATTAAAAACAGTATAAACGAACTTTCTTTCAATCCCATAATGTTTATGTATGCTTCCGGACAAAAAGGCCGTGCTTCATATAATGAAGTTTTTGAAATTGAACGATTAAGATAAAAACTTTTTTATAAATTCTATCTGTTCATACGAAAACTTATAACTACCGTAATGGTAATAAAAACCGTCTATATGAGGCAGCATATAATCACCGTATTGATTATACAAGTATTTTTCCCAACATTTTGGCGCAAAGAATTTTCCGTCTTCAAATTCCATTTCGACAAGCGGGAATATTTCATCATATTCAAAAATAGGGGTGGGATTAGCCGGAGTTTCGCAGCTTAAAAAATATGATGTGTTTTTATAATCTTGAACTTTATTGCCCCGTAAAATAACTTTTTTTGTATATTCATAAAGTTTCTTAAGATTTTCTTTAATATCATCTTGTTGATTTTCCAAATCATCAATTTTTATAAAATTTATATTTTTATACGTTTTAATAACTTTATTCTGAATATAAGCCTTATCTTTTTCATCGGCAATTTTATGGTATGCATCAAATACGTGTATATCAATAAACGGACAATGAATCAAATGGGGGGGGGTATCAGGCATTTTTAAAATAATTCTTAATGTTGAAAATTCGGTATTTGACCAATAATAATAAGCTAATTTGTCACAATTATATTTATTTTTAAATATTTCAACAAATTTATTATAATCATCCCTTAACATCATAACATCTAAATCGTCATCCCAGGGAATAAATCCTTTATGTCTGACCGCGCCTAATAACGTACCAAACAGCATAAAATAACTTAAGCCGTTTTTTCTGCAAATATCATCAACAATATGAAATAATTTAATCTGTGTAAGCTGTAATATTCTTAATATTCCTGTGGCTTTTTTCATTTCGGAAACATTTACATTGTTTAAAAGCAATACCTGTTGTGAATTAAGACTATTTTCAATTTTTTTAAGACTTCTATTAATATACTCATAATTCGCTTTTTTTAATTTGAATAAATATAATATTGTTATTATTTTATAAATTCTTTTATTTTCTATTTTTATTAATCCAAAAAGTATATTTTTTATATATTCATCTTTAGATTTTTCAATTTTTATGGAAAGAGGACCTAAAAAATATTTTTTAGTGTATTCGCCTTTTTTTTCAATACCAAAAATCTTCATTTTACCTCCATAAAATATTCTGTAGCATCGATATTTTCGTTATAAATAAATTCGTTAAAATGTTTGTTCGGAAAAAGTCTGTTTAATGAGCCATCCTCCAGATATCTTTCATTCGGATTTTCATCAAAACCGTTCAGATAAGGCATATCACCCGGTTTCCAATTATTAGGATAAATGATTACAAAATTTGCATTGCAAAAACATCCCAAAACATCTGTTAATCCTGAGCGAAAAGCTAATACATTACCGCACTTATTAACAAAATTAATAGTTTCACTTAAATTAAAAAATATATTTTGATATTTCCCAAACTTTTCTTTTGAATTAAAAACAGGAATATATCCTTTTTCCGCTAATTTATCCGCGCAATCAAGCCAAAAATCAGGTGAAAAACAATTTCTGGAGGTAGTAGCTTCGGGGGCAATTAAAACAGTTTTTCCCTTTTTAAATATACCCTGTTCAAAAAGTTTGTCTGTTTTCTCCGAAATTTCAATTTTGGGCAGGTAATTATCAATTTTTTGTACTCCAATTGCATTTAAAATAGATTCATCAAATTTATCAATATGAGAATCATTACCATAAATTAAATGTACTATATTTAATACGAACTTAGGTGTTTTTGGTGTAATTGACGGTAAATATATTATTTTATCATAGCTGTCTTTGAATATTAAGCATAAATCTTTAAAATGTTTTTTAGAAATAATTATTGCAATTTTTTCATTAGGATTATTTTCTTTGCGTAGTTTTAAACCTCTCAGTAATATCAAAATATCCCCGAGGCCTTGCGGAGGATAAATAATTTTATATCCTTTTAAATTATAAAAATTTAAAACTACATTATTTTTAACCTTGCTCAATTCTTTTAAAACAGTCATTATAAATTTTCCTCTATTTTATACTTAATATTCAATTTTTCATTACGATTTTTATTTATGGCAAAAGCCGTATTAAGTCCGCTCGGTTTTCTGTCATTTACTAATATTCGTTCCCCTGTCGGCATATCATTAATAAGATAATCATATCTTATGTTATTTTCTTTTAAAAATCGTTTTAGAGCTTGCGTATATTCAGATGTTCTTGCCGTTAAAAGTATTATTTTATCCTCTTTATTTATTTGATTGAAGAACTCTTTAACTCCGTCTAATAAAGTATCATATCCGTCAATTATATAGCCGTTATGCTTAACTATTGTACCGTCTACGTCTATAATCCAAGTTTTATTTAAAGTTGAAAAACTGAGCATTTATAATGTTTCTCCTAATTTTACCAATCCGTTATAAAATGCTCCGCATATTGAATCATAATCCTCCCAGGCGTAAGTGGTTAAAGACAGCCATATTATTGCATGCAGAAGTTTTATTTTTTGTTTATTTACGTATGGCAAATTATCAAAGAAAAATTCTTCCATATCTGCCCAATTATTTGGTTTAATAGCAAATTCAACATCTTTTTCGCGAATATCCAATGTAAATTTTTTACGGTTGAATTGGTCATATTCTCCTTTTATTGAGTAATATAATTTTGCCCAGTCATAATCTTCATCTCCGTATAACTTTGTCTTACCGAAATATCCTCTGGGATCAATTAATATTGCTTTCATATTAAACGTATCATACATTAAATTAGAAAATGTACAATCACCATGGATAAGTTTAAATTCTTTAGGATAAAATTTTCTTACTGCCTCAATAAATTCCTCTTTATTAAAAAACACATTTTTATAATATTGTCCGTTTATCTTTATAAATTTATCTTTGGCAAACGGTATAAGATTTTCTACTTTGCTTAGTCGGTCAAAGGTTTTGTTTATATAATTATCTTCAGAATCTTCCATATTTGATTTTATAGGAGGAAGTAAATCATGTAAATCTTTAAGAGCATTAATTAAATTTTTCAATATATCTTGTTTTTGAGATTTAGTAAGACAATCATATTCCCATATATTTTTCCCTTGAACTTTTTCCATTATTAACGGTTCGTAGCGGAATATTTTCGGGATATTTTTATATCCCAAACTTTTAACCTTTTTATACCATGCAATTTCATCAACTGCTATTTTACATCCCTGCTCTGTTATTCCGCGTTTTATAATCTTATCTTCTTTAAATTCAATTAAATTAAACGGTCTGCATTTGGGATTATTATCGTTATTATCCGAATAAGAAATTAATGTTCCTATTTCTTTTGTTCCGTATAAATCTAATTCGGTAAATTTAATAGGCTGGGTTTGAAGCCATTCGACAAATACCCCCCCCTCGTGAATATTTTTAACTGTCTGTTTGTTTTTAAATATAAACAGACCTGCTACACCTTTATCTTTAGAGGGTTTTTCAACAAATTTTCCATCTTTAAATGACCAGCGACATGTAAAATCTTTAGAAATTCCTATAATACAGTCGTTAATTGTGTCTAACGGAAGTAATTTTTGCTCCGCAAAGTTTTCTGAGAGTATTAAATCGCACCATATTAACATAAAAGGTTCATTATCATCATATGAAGATACGGCTTCTTTAATACCTGACATTGTTCCTTTTTTTAATGCTTTTACTATTTTATATTTATAATCCGAGGCAAATACCGAAAGATATTTTGTTAAAACATCTGTTTTATAATCGGCAATAATTGTAAATTCAGCATCTTTAAATTGTTTAAATATATGGAAAATAATGGGTAAATTATTTACAGGAACTAAACATTTGGGTTTATTTTTGGTAAGCCCTTCTAATCTTGTTCCTTTACCACCCGCCTGAATTATAATTTTTTTTAAATTCATTTAATTACTCCTAAATAATTTATAAATAGCGGACGAAAAGCTCGAACTTACGACTTTTTGCTTGAAAAACAAACATTCTACCACTGAATTATAGCATATCTTTATTATATTTGAAAAATATTTTTTGTAACATTTTTTCCTAAAATTCAATTTATAAGTAAATTCTTTTCATCTATGACTTGAATTTCCTCCTAATTATCTTATTGATTGAAACTATTTTAATATTGCCCAATATTATAATTTATGTTTTTATTTATGTATTAATTTACAGGTGTTTATGATTAAAAAATTTTTAATTATTTGTTTAATTTTCATAGCTTTAACAGGTGCGGTCATTTGGTTCTGCTTTTACAAAAGAACTCCTATCAAGAACCTTGACTACTATTATAAAGATAATAATACAACCATTTGTTTTCCGCATTTGGATAATTGTTGTTCTGCAGAACCTACACAAATTAGTTTTATTAAAAATAAAACATTTATAGGTCTTGGTATTGGTGAACAATTGTATGATACTTCTACCTATAAATACGATAAAAAAACAGATAAATATACCGTTGATATGCTACTTGACCGAGATTTTAGCACCGACTTGGGTTATTATTCTAAATGTCCCTACGATGACGGGATAATAACGCATGTACTTTTTGGAATTACATATATCCCGTCAAAGAAAATATTTAAAGCAGAATATAAAGGTTTTTTATCATCAAAAGAAATTATCACTTATAATTCATATGGAAATCCGTCAACATATTATCTTAAACACCTCAATTTATATTATACTAAAGATAAACATTTTATTGGCGAATTAGATGATACATTAAAATATTTAAATGAAGAAGTAATAAAATCCTTTAACCCACCTAATAATTGTAATTATGGGGTTGATATTATTTACTTATTAAAAAATTATGTTTAATATCTCAAATCATTTATAAATTTTGCAGGGTCTCTATCTTTTCCCTGATATTGACCAATACGAATTGTTAAATGCAAATGAGGACCTGTAGACCATCCTTCATTACCTGATTTAGCAATAACATCTCCCTAATTTTTATTTAGTTCTATAATATTATTACTATTTAAGTTACATAAAATTATATATACATTAAGATTTTGTTTAAAACTTATCAAAATTCTATAATAATATTATGAAAAAAATTTTAAGTATACTAATTCCTATATTATTTATTACCATGCCTGTTTTTTGCGGAATATAAGCCCATTCCACAAAATTGTAGTATCAAATTTAGTGAAGAAATAAATAAAACTTTAAAAAAACAAATACCAATTTCTAAAAAAGAAATTAATAATATTATACTTGAAATTGAAAATGAAAAAAATTCATATGAGCGTTCTTATCTTATTTCAGATGGAATAAATAGTGTATTATTCAAATTTTATATGGAACTAATTAATATAGCAGATAAATACGTAAATATAAAATCTACGATACCTGCAACTGATGGATATGGAGCATTACAAGAGGTAATTACTCCATATCTGAATGTTAATAGTATTGAAATTAAAAAAATCAATGAATTTATAAAATATGCCGAAACAGAACAAATTAAATTAGAAGAAAAATACTATCAATGAAAATCCTTTAAATATATAATTGGATCAATGGGAATTCCATTTTCTTTGATAGTCAAATGTAAATGAGGATTGGTAGATATACCGGTATTCCCAGATTTTGCAATAATTTGCCCCTGTTTTACTTTGTCTCCAATTTTAACATTATATTTACTTAAATGTCCATATTCACTTACGACATGTTTATTTTTTATAAAACCATGGTCAACAAAAACTCCTATATCATACCCTCTCATTCCTTTTCTAGCTGCAACAACAGTTCCATCTGCGATAACCTTAACCGGAGTTCCAATTGGTACTGCAATATCAATCCCAGCATGATCTTTACTGGCACCCTTAATTGGTGGTTTTCTATATCCAAAACCATTTGTTATTACTCCCTCGCATGGCATTATCCAATCTGCAACTACTTCTGAGGGGGCTACTTTTGTTTTTACCTGTTATTTTCTTACTTTAATAACTTTTTGGCTTATTGCCAAATATTATAATTTATGTTTTTATTTATGTATTAATTTACAGGTGTTTATGATTAAAAAATTTTTAATTATTTGTTTAATTTTCATAGCTTTAACAGGTGCGGTCATTTGGTTCTGCTTTTACAAAAGAACTCCTATCAAGAACCTTGACTACTATTATAAAGATAATAATACAACCATTTGTTTTCCGCATTTGGATAATTGTTGTTCTGCAGAACCTACACAAATTAGTTTTATTAAAAATAAAACATTTATAGGTCTTGGTATTGGTGAACAATTGTATGATACTTCTACCTATAAATACGATAAAAAAACAGATAAATATACCGTTGATATGCTACTTGACCGAGATTTTAGCACCGACTTGGGTTATTATTCTAAATGTCCCTACGATGACGGGATAATAACGCATGTACTTTTTGGAATTACATATATCCCGTCAAAGAAAATATTTAAAGCAGAATATAAAGGTTTTTTATCATCAAAAGAAATTATCACTTATAATTCATATGGAAATCCGTCAACATATTATCTTAAACACCTCAATTTATATTATACTAAAGATAAACATTTTATTGGCGAATTAGATGATACATTAAAATATTTAAATGAAGAAGTAATAAAATCCTTTAACACACCTAATAGTTGTAATTATGGGGTTGATATTATTTACTTATTAAAAAATTATATTTAATATCTCAAATCATTTATAAATTTTGCAGGGTCGTCAAATTTTCCCTGATATTGACCAATGCGAATTGTTATATGCAAATGAGGACCGGTAGACCATCCTTCATTACCTGATTTAGCAATAACATCTCCTTGTTTAACAATAGTCCGTTTTTCAATTTTAGGTCTTAATATATGTCCATATTCACTAGTATATATTTTTCCGTTTATTTTGTGTTCCAGTACCACAAAATATCCATAACCATTTGCACTTCTCGATTCTACAACTATTCCATCAGCAATCGCTTTAACAGGTGTTCCTATCGGTACTGAAATATCAATTCCATTATGAAAAATCCTTTCTTTTTTTGTCGGATGAATTCTCCAGCCGTATGGACTTGTTATTATTCCCTCGCATGGCATTATCCAATTTGCTACTATTTCTGAGGGGTCTACTTTTGTTTTATACCTGTTATTTTCTTGATTTTTTGATTGTATTTGTTTTACAGGCGGGTCAACAGGACGCTTATTCCTTATTGTTTGATTTCCATTCATTTCGTCATCTTGGTTATTTAATTTTTTCGCTTCTTCTTGTTTAATCCCTTGATTTATTCTGCTTTCAGCTATCTTTACTATTTCTTCCATATCTCGCTCCAATGATTTTTTATATCTTAATACACTGCTTATTGCTTCTTCGCCAAATCCGTTTTCTCCTTTTTGTATATTAATTTTAAACATATTATTTGTTTCTTTTCCCAATTCTCCCATTGCGTCATAATTTCTTTGAGCCTTATTTACAAAAGTTTTAAAATCATTTTCGGATTTAAAATCACTATTTCTTAATTTATTTACGGAATTTGCAAGTTTTTCTCTCGTCGCTCGTATTGTTTCAACTGTGTTATTTAATATTTTATTCTCTAACTCTGATATATTTGAATATAATATTTCTTCTCTTTCTAAGTTATCCCCTAAAAAATCCAGCAATT